>JBAXGL010000192.1:0-5254 GCA_037139375.1 Bacteroidales bacterium
GGATAAAATGCGCCCAATGCAATCCAATGCCCAAAAAGTTCTGCAGAAGTGCTATCTGCAAATCCACCAATGTCGGGACCACAAAACCCTTGGCCTGACAATCCGAGATTTAACACCATTGGAATCGAAAGTTTGAGATCATCGACCGAACCTTTGTTATCGCCTGTCCAGGTAGCACCATAGCGGTGACTTCCCAAAAATCCGGAACGTGAAAGAATGAATGGTCGTTTCTCGGGTCTTGTTTTAAGTATTCCTTCCAACGAAGATTTTATCATTAAGGTGCCGTACACATTGTGGTAACGCAGGTGTTTATCAGCTGGTAAGTCACCTCCTCCGCGGTGCCAGTTATCTTCAGGCATAGTACTGCCAGGTCCGTCGAAAACCGCAGGTTCGTTCATATCGTTCCATACACCATCAATGCCAGTTGCCATGTAATCTTTGTAAAGATTTCCCCACCACTTTTGAGTTTCAGGGCGTGTAAAATCAGGAAATGAGCAGTCGCCCGGCCATACTTTACCAACGAAATCCTTTCCATCTTTTGTTTTTACATAATGATTGCCAGCTAAACCCGACTCATACACGCTGTAGCCATTTTCAACTTTCACACCAGGATCGACCATCCAGATTCCTTTGAACCCTTTGTTGTGAAGATAGTCGTTCATCCCCTTTGGATCAGGGAATTTTGTTTTGTCGAAAGAGAAAATTTTGAACCGCTCCATGTAGTCGATGTCAAACCAAATTACATCACACGGAATTTGCCTTTTGCGAAACTGATCTGCAATCTCTTTTGCGCGAGAATCCGGTTCGTACGAATAACGGCTTTGCTGATAGCCTAAAGCCCAAAGTGGTGGCATCTGCATTTTACCAACCAAATTGCCGAGTTCAGCGAGTACTTCTTGTGGTGAATTTCGTTCAATAATTATAACACGAAAAGCGGGACCTTCGGAAATGAATTTGATACTATCACTTAAAATGATTTGCTGTTTCCAAGTATTGTCGGCAATCACACCAAATGCGGTACCATCAGCATTGACCCCCAATACCCATGGATGCGATTGGTAAAGGCGTTTGCCACTATCGGTTTTGTAGTTGTAATTGTCAGTATTCCAAAGTGTAATCTCCTTTCCGTTTCGAAGCAAAGTTCCAGTTACTTCGCCTGTTCCGTATAGACTTGTCCCTTTCTTAACTGCAATTGCGGCACAACTTTGATTTGCCAATTGGTGAAAATATGGGCGTAATTTCCAATTCGCAGGTATTTCGCTAAGGCTTTGTTGCTCGTTGACTAAGGCGAACGATGGCAGATTTGCTTTGCTGTCGAAATTAGAGGGATAAAAGACTGCTACTCGTTTAGCTATGATGCTATTTTTATATTCCGAAGCAACGGTAATAATAGAAATTAAATAAAAGCATAGCATTCCAATTAGCTGAATTCGTCTCATCTTCTTTTAATGGTTTTTGTGAATAGAAAAAGCTCAGATGAATAAATATTACTCAGCCGAGCTATAAAAATGATTACTTAACGACTACTTTTTGAGATGTGCCGTTTATTTTTACAATATAACTACCTAACAAAAGCCTTTTTGAATAGTTTCCTGAAGCAATTGCCGTATCAATAATTTTACCCGAAAGTGTGTAGATTTCTATCGAAGCATTGCCCTGTGTCTTAATCAAAACAACGTGATTTTTAACACTTACACTCGATTCAATCAAGTTTGGCTTAATGCCTGTGGAGATGTCTGTTGTAAAGGTGGCGACATAATTTGCACTGCTATTCGAAAGCCAAATATCTCCTTGACCTGTTCCCCAACTTTTAGCCCAGACGTGCAGTTTGTAGGTTGTACTTGCTGCAAGTCCTAGTGTTAAGTTTATCGATATGGTATCAGTACCTTGAAAATCGTTTCCACCAATAGCTTTTTGAGTCCATATTTTTTCTACTGGCGCAATTACTTCTGTCGTGTTATCGGCAGACATTATTTTGTAGTAAAATGCTCCGCCAGAGCGGTCTTGAGTGTCACTCCAATATTTGAAATCGCATCCTGTAATAACTAAACTTTTAATTGTTCCGAAATCATAACTGTTTAACTCCGTTCCAAAGTTTGGGTTTGCTCCAAGCCAATAGTAGTTTGCACCAGCATTGTCTTTGTTTATTATGACATAGTCATTAAACCAGCCAGTATTCGCAAATGCCGTGGTCGAACATCCAAATAGTAAGATTGCAACAATTGAATTCAGAAAGTAATTTTGTTTCATGATAATAAGTTTTGAAGGTTAGGTAATAGAAAAATAGCATCTCCGGATATAAAAAAATACCCGAAGATGCTGTATAATTATTGTTTGTTTATTTTTACCACTTGAGTTGCACCATTGGCTAATTTTATTTTGCCAATGTATATTCCGCTTGGAATACCCGTAACTGATACAGAATTGCCATTAATGACTTTTTTGGAAACTGTAGCACCATTGATTCCTACTAATTCAAGAGAAATCGCTTCGCTGCCACTGATGCACAAAACATCTTTAACTGGATTAGGATATACTGACACATTGTTTTGTCTTACTGCAGTAACTCCTGTCGTATTCCGGTCTGTGAAAATAGCTAACTCGCCTGGTTGTAAAACGATTGTGGTATTTGTGTTGCCCACATAGTAATCTTGACCTGTCAATACGTTGTACCAGAGACCTGTATTTGGGAAATTAGGATTCGCAGCTGCTGAGCTTGATGCATCGAAATTGCCGAGTACAACCATTTTCAAATCGCTATGATTCAGCGCAATTCTTCGTCCTGCACTCCAATCGCTTGTTCCTACATTGAGTTGGAAATTGCCCGTGGTGAATGCTGTTGGATACATTTTGCGTAAAGAAATGATTTTAGCAGAAGCATCATAGGCTGCCTTTCGTGATGGCACATCCAACCAATTCCATACAGATGGTTTTTCGTTTGTGCGTCCACCATTAGCGTTGATGGAATAATCATAACCCATCTCTTCAAACTCCCAAATCATTTTTGGTCCGGGTATCAGCGTGGCAAAAGCAATATTCAGAGGGATGCGTTTAAATCGTGCGATTGAGTCCGTCATCATGTTGCCTGCACCAAACATTTTGGCTTTGTAGAAGTTCCGTTCTTCATCGTGGCTTTCAGCATATCCAACCCATTTTCTTGGAAAAGTATTCATCCCCGAGAAGTCAGAATTTGAATTAAAGCCCATTGCCGATTGACAATAAGGATCGTTCATTTTACGCCACAAATAGATTCCTTTGTTTGCTAAAGCTGTTTCTTCATCATTGTTGCAAAAATGTTCAAGAATAAACATGGCATCACTTTTTACGGATTTCGCAGCATCGTAATATGCACTCAAATTATCTATACGAGACTGATCGTAATTGCTTGCTGTTGCATCGGTGCTTTGTGTTTGCGTAATACCTTTACTTAAATCGAGGCGATAGCCGTCTACTTTGTATTCAGTAATCCAATATTGTAACACTCGTTTGAAGTAATCTTTTGTTCCAGAGAAACTGTGATTAAAGTCGTTGAGCACACTATATGGATGAGGGGCGATAGGATTCATCCAAGGGTTATTTGCTGCCGGTCTGTTGTTGGTCGCATCCCAATAGAGCAGAGCAAACGGATTGATTCCAGAAGCATGATTGAATACCACATCAAGAATGACTGCTATTCCGCGTTTGTGACATTCATCAATAAATTGTTTGTATTTGTCGGGAGTACCATACGCTTTATCCGGGGCAAAGTAGTGATTTGGATTGTATCCCCAACTGTTGTTCCCGTCAAATTCTTGAATTGGCATCAATTCTATAGCTGTTACACCTAATGTTTGTAGATAATCCAATTTTGCGATGGCAGCATCCAACGATTTTTGAGGTGTAAAATCGCGCAACAATAGTTCGTAAATGACCATATTGTCCGTGTTTGGAGTTGTGAAATTGGGTACACTCCAATTGTATGTCGGTTTGGCGGTCTGCAAAGTTGCCACCAAGCCTTCTGTTTTGCCAACTGGATAAGGCTTTAAATTCGGGAAGATTGGATTGTATTGGTTAATCCATTGGTCATTCCAAGGGTCAAGAACTAATTCGGTGTAAGGATCGCTCGATTTAATTGTTCCATCAACCAAATATTGAAATCCGTAGAGCTGACCTGGTGTAAGTCCTGTGAGGGTTATCCACCAATAATCACCATCTCGTTTCATTTGATAGGCATTTTCTTGAGTCCAGTTGTTGAAATCGCCAATCAGAAATACATTCGTTTTAAGTGGCGCGCGAAGCACCAATGTAGCTGTAGTATTGTCGATGTAGGTGATTCCATCTTTCACACCTGCTGGTCGTGCCTCATTGGTTACAGGCGCTGGAACACAAATGAGTGCTGTATCGCGAACTGTGACACCACCTACCGTGGCTTCAGCTATCAGGGTATAATCTAAAGCTGATGCGAAAGTGTAAGAGTAGGTGAGCGTGGTGGCTGCAGTTGCTGTTTGCACACTAGCACCATTTATAATCAAATTTAGATTCGATGCTACAGAAGAATTGACCTGAATACTCATATTGGTGCCTGCTGTAACACTTTGATTGGTAGTTGGATTAGTAAATGCCACATTCAAACCTTCTTGAAAAACATCGACCATTATATCTACACCACCAGTGCCTTTACCTTGCAATGACCCTGTGCTATTTCTGAAAACAAACGCTAATTTGGTGACCTTTTCCCCAGTGGCTAATCCGTAAAACAGATCAATGGAAGGTGTTATGCTGAATTTCCATTTATTATTTCCCAAAGAGGTCAGTTTGTATTTGGCAGAATTGTCCAACCACGTTGGAGCATGTTTCCAATCGCTGCTGCTTGTGCTTGCAGTTGTTATTACGCCGGCATGAGCATATACATCGCTGGCATATCCTTTCAGCGCGGCATTACCTTGAGTTGCATCGTAAATCAAATCTATTGTACCAGCATTTTGAGTAATAAATTGCGGCGTAGAGGTGATAATTTGTGCCCACGAGCTGAGGGCAAATACGAAAAGAAATAGGGGTGTCAGTAGTCGCTTTTTCATAGAATTAATTGTTGGGTTTTATAGATTTAAGTTATTACAATACAAGAGAATAGGATGTGTTTTAATGTGTGCAATCGCAAATGCTACAATATTGACAAAGGTTGTTTAAATATTGGTAAAAACAAATGATTTTCTGACGAAGTTTAGAATAATATTGATAAACTGTTACTAAAAACTCCCACTTGCTTTCGAAAGTG
>JBAXGL010000193.1:0-5246 GCA_037139375.1 Bacteroidales bacterium
ATTCTTGCAGGAGTATTGGCCGGTTACTTCCCTGCAAAAAAAGCGGTCAGTATCAAACCCATCGAAGCGTTGCATTACGAATGATCTCGATGTGCCAAATTTCCTATTTTTCTGCTTTTCACCTTGAATCCGATTCAAATTACAAAAACATTGACATATTTTGCTCTCAATTGTCACCTTTCGGCATTTTTGGCAAACTTTTTGCTGTACATATTTTTAGAAAAACTGATGTTCATTTCAAGCTCTCCCATCAAGTCGAGACTTGCTATGCAACTTTAATGAAATAAAATAAAAAAACAAAGATGAAATCGAAGCACGAACACAACTCATCTGATAAAGCCATTCATTCAGAGAATGAAGAAATTAAGGCAACGGAAGAGACGCAAAACGACCAAACTAACAATCAACAGACGATAACTGAAGAATTAACGGAGTTTGACAAATTGGCAGCAGAGTTGTCTGAAGTAAAAACAAAATACGCCGAACTGAGTAATTCTCATTTACGCCTGATGGCAGAGTTCGACAATTACCGCAAACGCACGCTAAAAGAGAAAAGCGATCTGATTAAAAACGGGGGCGAAAGCACTCTGGTTCGCATTCTACCTGTGGTCGATGATTTTGAACGCGCCATGAGTGTTCTAAACGATGCTACTGATATGCAAGCAGTAGTTGATGGTATCGAACTGATTTACAACAAATTTAGCGACTTCTTAAAACAAAATAACGTAACAGCAATCGAAACGGAGAACACCGTATTCGACACCGAATATCACGAAGCAATTACCACTATTCCTGCACCAACAGAAGAATTGAAAGGTAAAATCATCGACTGTGTGCAAAAAGGGTATTTATTAAATGAGAAAGTGATTCGTTTCGCTAAAGTAGTGGTAGGAGAATAAAATATGGCGACAAAAAGAGATTTCTACGAAATATTAGGCGTTGCCAAAACAGCATCTGCCGATGAGATAAAGAAAGCATACCGCAAGAAAGCTATCGAGTTTCACCCCGACAAAAACCCAGGGAACAAAGAGTCTGAAGAGAAATTCAAAGAAGCGGCTGAAGCGTATGAAGTACTGAGCGATCAGGACAAACGCAGTCGTTACGATCGTTTCGGACACCAAGGCGTGGGCGGTGCATCTGGTGGTGGTGGTTTCAGTGGACAAGGGATGTCTATGGACGATATCTTCTCTCACTTTGGCGACATCTTTGGCGGTCATTTCGGTGGCGGCGGTGGTGGTTTTAGCGGATTCGGGGGATTTGGTGGCGGTGGTCGTCAAGTAAACCGAGGCAGCGATCTTCGCGTCAAAGTAAAACTAAGTCTGAAAGAGATTGCATCTGGCGTAGAAAAGAAAATCAAAGTAAAAAAATACATATCCTGCACACATTGCAAAGGCACTGGAGCAGAAGATTCTACTGCTTATTCTACTTGCGACACATGCAAAGGAAGTGGACAGGTAACACGCATACAAAATACGATTTTAGGCAGAATGCAAACTTCTGCACCTTGTCCAACCTGCAATGGCGAAGGAAAATCGATCACCAAAAAATGCTCTCATTGCACTGGCGAAGGTGTAACTCGTGACGAAGAAATAATCACCATGAATATTCCTGCAGGTGTATCCGAAGGTATGCAACTCTCTATGAGTGGCAGAGGAAATGCTGCTCGTCGGGGTGGAATGAATGGAGACTTACTGATTGTGGTGGAAGAAGAAGATCACCCAGAATTGACGCGAGATGAAAACGATTTGATATACAACTTGTTATTGAGTGTACCTACTGCAACTTTAGGTGCAAGCATCGAAGTACCTACCGTTGATGGCAAAGTAAAAGTAAAGATCGACCCTGGCACACAACCCGGCAAAGTGCTTCGTCTCCGTGGCAAAGGGTTACCTAGCGTAAACCGTTATGGTACAGGCGATTTACTAGTAAATATCAGTGTTTACATCCCCGAAACTCTCAGCAGCGAAGAACGTAAAACAATGGAAACTCTTCAGAAATCTGGTAATTTTGAGCCATCAACTGAGAAAAGAGAAAGCTTCTACCGCAAATTCAAACACTTATTTGATTAATAAATAAGGTTTTATAAAACATCTAAAAACCTGATGAACTTTGTGTTTGTCAGGTTTTTTAATGAATAATTGTAGTGCAATTTTTTCGATAATATTTCGTTAACTTTGTATCCCTAAATCAAACAGATTATCCATGAAAGAATTACTTAAAAGCATACATATCATTTGCTTTATATCACTAACACTTTCTATTTCATTCACACAAAATGCTTTTGCTTCGCGTCGTCCACTCGCAAAAGACTCAGTTGCCGAACAGGTGAAAGGTCTTTATATATCAGGTTGGAATATTGGCAACCCTGAATACAGAAAATACTTCATCAACCTAGCTAATCGAACCGAAATAAACACCTATGTGATTGACATAAAAGAAGATGATGGCTGTGTCAGCTACCCTTCGGAGGTGAAAGAAGTAAAGAAACTTGGCAACTGGAAGCTGAAATACGACCCAAAACTAGTATTAACCGAACTACACCAAAATCACATCCGCGTGATTGGACGGATTGTCTGTTTCAAAGATCCTTTATTACCTTTACAAAAACCAGAATTAGCCTTAAAAACAAAAAGCGGTGAAGTTTGGAAAGACCGTGATGGTTTGGCATGGATAAATCCATATAAAAAGGCGAATTGGGAATATCTGGTCAACATTGCTAAAGAGGCAGTAAAGCTTGGCTTCGACGAAATTCAATTCGACTACATCCGTTTTTCGGGGGATAAAGACCTGTCAAATGTTGATTTTGGTGAGACAAAACTCACAAAATATGAGGCAATAAATGGCTTTCTGGGTTATGCTCGTAAGAAACTACCTAAAACAATTCTATCAGCTGATGTGTTTGGAATTATTTGCGAAAGTCCAGAAGATATGGAAGGTATTGGTCAATACCTAGAACTTATAGGTAAAGATATTGACTATATTTCCCCGATGATTTATGCATCTCATTACGCTTTCGGTCAAATAATAAACGGAGTGGAATTTCCTAAGCCTGATCTTGACCCTTATGGACTCGTTTTCAATGCTCTTTCTAAAACTAAAAGCAGAATCTCATCGATTAAAAATTATCGAGCAAGTGTAAGACCCTATTTGCAAGATTTCACTTCATCGTATTTGGGTGATGGAAATTTTCAACCTTATGGAGCCAATCAAATTCGTCAACAAATTAAAGCCGTTTACGATGCAGGATATCACAGTTGGTTGTTTTGGAACTACACTAGCCAATATTCTGAAACAGGGTTTCTTCCTAAGAAATAACACAACCATTCTTTTTTATTCCCATAATCTCGTTACATTTGCATTTCTTCAAAACACAAAGTTGTGCAAAACATTATTGACCATTTCATTATTAAAAATCAGCTACTTACAAAATCATCCAAAGTGATTGTCGGGGTGAGTGGTGGTGCCGATTCGGTTGCATTACTTCACTATCTGCGAACGTCAGGATACGATTGTTTAGCTGCACATTGCAACTTCCATCTGCGTGGCGAAGAATCGAATAGTGATGAACAATTTGTCAAAGAGCTTTGCACTAAATGGGACATTCCACTCGAAGTTATTTATTTCGAGACTGAGCAAATTGCCCTCGAACGTCATATTTCTATCGAAATGGCAGCTCGTGAACTGCGCTACGAATGGTTTAATCAACTTCTATCTGCGCATCAAGCAACGGCAATTTGCGTGGCTCATCATCGCGACGACTCAGTAGAAACATTACTTCTTAATCTCATCCGCGGAACAGGCATACGTGGTCTATCAGGAATCTCGCAAAAAAAAGGGAATGTTGTGCGTCCATTCTTGTGCGTCAATCGTTCTGAAATCGAAGCATATATCAGTGAAAACAATCTTCCATTCGTTACTGATGGAACCAATGCTGAAACAATTTATCTACGGAATAAGCTTCGATTGGAACTTCTGCCTTGGCTCGAAGAAATAAATCCTTCTGTTCGAGAGGCAATCGAACGAACGAGTAATAACCTTCGTTGTGTAGAACAAATATACCTGACTGAAATAAATAAACAACGAGCAATCGTTGCTAAAAATGAGAAGGACAAAACGCTTATTTCGATTCAAAAACTTATCGCTTTTTCCGAACCCTCTACCCTACTTTTCGAACTTCTACAACCATTTGGGTTCAACAGAAATGTGTGTGAAAATATTTTCGATTCCCTGCATAGTATTCCAGGGAAAACATTTTATTCTTCTCAATACATTCTCGTGAAAGATCGCAACGACCTTATTATCAAAAAAAATGAAGAGGAAGTGTCTGTCGAATTCTTGATTCAATCTTTAGTGTCGTCTATTTTTGACCCAATTAATTTGTCTTTGGATGTAGTAGATATTAATGATTTTGAACCACTAAAAGATAAGACGATAGCCTATTTCGACCTCGAAAAAGTAAAATTTCCGCTTAAGCTTAGGCGTTGGAAAAAGAGTGATTGGTTTGTTCCTTTCGGAATGAATGGTAAGAAAAAGTTAAGCAATTACTTTACCGATAACAAATTCAACATACACCAAAAAGACGAGACATGGCTGCTTTGTTCGGGTGAAGATATCATCTGGATTGTAGGCGAACGGAGCGATAATCGATTCAGAGTTAATGAACTAACAAAAAAAGTTTTTAAGCTTGTGCAGCTATAAAAAAATCAAACAGATACTAGTCGCACTGACCACTTTGAGTTATCATGACGATAATTCCAGAGCCTACAAATGGTAGTGCATTGATACGTTTGTCTTTTGATTCTTCTCTCACACTAAGGAGATACGTGATGTCTAGAATATGTTATTTTAGTGCTAAAAAACAATATTTATTAAACGAAAAGACCTATTTTTGCAAGACAAAATTTAAAATAAATGAATGAGATAAAAATCACACCCGTAAATTTTGCTATGCAAGCAGGAATTTATTTGGGATTATTGGGTATTATCAAATTATTATTACTTACCAATTCGTATGTTTATGCCTTTGTTGGATTATTGTATCTACTTGTAGCGCTCTTTTTTCATTATGTAGTTTTTATTTATGCGCGGAAGTTCAAGAATGAAGTATTGGAAGGTGATATCTCTTTTTTTCAAGCATGGAATGTCTCCATCTTGATGTATTTTTTTGGCTCGATACTGACTGGAGCTGTAGAATTTATCTTTTATCGCTTTATTAATCCCGGATTTCTCTCGAAATATATATCCAG
>JBAXGL010000194.1:0-5209 GCA_037139375.1 Bacteroidales bacterium
TCATCGAAGCAGAACAGGATATTTCGAAACAATTCAACCGCGAAGAGTTGTTGGGGTTGTTGGTTTAGTCGGTCGTTCTTTGTGGCTTTTTATTAGAGCTTTAATCTATTTGGATCCTGTTGGCAGCTCCACACTGTTAAAACAACAATAGCTTTGTCTGTCACTTCGTAAAAAAAGATATATTCACCAATTATTAATCCTCGAATTGGTGAAGTGCTTGTTTTTACACCTAATTCAGGATTGTTAATCAATAGTCTTAGGTCATTTGTGACTTCTTTTAGTAGGCTGATGGAGTAGTTGTTATTCCCATTTCTATGGTTATAGAAAGATAATATTTTTTTGAATTTATCTTTGGCAGCAACAGACCAAATTATTTTCCTTTTAGCCATTCTTCTAGCTCTTTTGTCACATCATTGTGATATGCAAACTGACCCTCAGCCACTTCTGTTTGGGATTTTAAAATCTCAGCCTTTTGCTCCTCTGTTAGGATTAGTATTTGTGATTCTACTTTTGTGTCAACGATTGTCTTTAGTGCCTTTAAAAAACCAATGTCGTTGATTTCTGCGATTTGGTGCATCAAACTGCTTTTTAATTCAATTGTTGTCATTGGATTATGTTTTTCACAAAGATAATTATAGGAATTAAATTTTATACCAAATCATGTGTTTTTCTTTAGTTTAGAAAGTTCTGTCTCCTCAAAACTAGATTGATGATTTTTCATTGCACATATTAGTTTTTTAATATGTTGAACACAAAGGATAACGACCAATAATCTTTTCACAACCTGTTATTTGGGAAATAAAACTTTTTTCTAATCTACTGATATTGAATATAAATCGGTTGAGGTTTCAGATTCATCAGCTCTGCTGGCGTTAGCATGTGATTCGGCAATTTCTTCAAATCGTTTTTGTAGAACAGTTTGAATCCAGTGAATTGGACGGGCTCTTTGTAGATATAGAGTTTGTAGGTGCTGCGTTTCAGTACTGGTTCGCCCCAGCCGTCCATGTTCATCACTATCTGCACTTCGGGATGCAGGCGGATGTTTTTGTAGTTGCGAATCATGCCCTGCGTGAAGCGGTGTACAATCAGAATCTTTGGTGGTAAGTTGTTCGCTTTTACCAATTTAGCAAGGTAATCTGCACAGAAGTTGACATCCGTGGCATCCATTGTGCCAATCTTATGACCGGGAATGCTACCGTCTTTCATCGAAAATTCAGGGTCGATGCCCAAATGTACCTGTGGCATTTTCAGGTATTTTTCCAGTAACGGTACTTCGTGCTGCACGTTGCTCTGCGCCACTTGTATGTCTAAGAACACAATCGCATTTCCCATTTTAGCAATTGCCAAAGCTGAATCAATTTGAGCGTCGGGCATGCGTTTGCAATACTTTCCATCTTTCATCGGGATGCCTTGCGCCACCACAGCAATGTAGTGAATAGCAGGTTGCACAGGCGTAGTTGAGTCTGCTTTTTCCCATGCTGCAACTTCTACATTCAGTTTTTTCCACAACTCTTTGGGAGGATATTCACCCAAAACTCCCATTTTCTTTGAATAAAGATTGCCATAATAAGCCACAATGCGTTTGAATGGCAGAATGGCTCCATCGAGCGGATAGTCGCGAAGGTGATTTGGCCATCGTCCGGTGGTATCTCCATTTGCCAAGGCGTGTAGCTTCTTTTGGTAAGCGACTGTGTCCGTTTTGATAACGACAGCTTCTGTCTCTTCTGAGAATTTACCTGAACTCTTCTTTTTGCTGCTCTGATTGCATCCTGTGAAGATAATGAAAGAAGCAAGTGTGAGCGTAATGAGGTGTTTTGGATTCATAGATTGGGTTGAATTAGGATAATTATTTCTTATCAAAAGTTCTGCGCATCGACTTGAGCAGACTTTGTGCCGACCATTCCGGAACAATCATTCTGCGAACGGTTTGCAGCGGCAGCAACGAATCGCGTTTGGTGGAAAGTATGAACGACAGTTTGTAATGTTTGTTTAGCTCTTCGGCAGCTTTGTGGTTGTTCACGCCATTTGGGTATGCCCAATATTCGACAGGCTTGCCTACTATTTTCTCTAATTTGAGGGTAGGAGTCACCACCTGTTTCTTCCAGTCGGTGGAGTCTGCATATTTTGTGGCCATGGTGTGGTCCCAACTGTGCATGCCGATGGTGTGACTCGCTTTTGCTAGATTGGCAATTTGCTCGGTGGTCATGTAGTTTTTCTTGTTGTAGGTGATGGTCATAATAAAGAATACGCCTCTGAATCCGTGTTTTTCCAATGTTGGTGCAGCAATTGCAGCATGCTCTGCACGCGAATCGTCGAACGTAATCATCACCGGTTTCGTAGGCAACGACTTGTTGTAAACCAAATAATCGTACAACTGCGCCGGCGAAATGGAGTGGTAGCCACTGTCGGCCAAAATCTTGATGTGCGATGCAAAAGTAGATAAACTGACGGCGTATTCGCTCTTCTTGCCATCCACAATTTGGTGGTAACAAAGCACAGGAATTTGCGGTTTTGCCAAAATCTGAGCTGCTGTGTTTTTGGTTTGAACCGCTGCGACAGTGTCATTTCCACTTGTGGTGCTTGTGTTGTCCGCCTTTTTAGTTGCGTGGTTGCAACTCATTAAGATTAATCCTAGAATTGCTATTTTGAAGAAGAGAGATGTTTGTTTCATAGATTGATTTGATAAGTTTCGAAAGTTAGTGATTTTCCACTGATTATTGCTTGCCAATCGACTGATAAATCACTTCCTGAATTTTGGGTCGAATGTGTAATTTAGCCAATTTATTCACACCATCGTTGGGAAAGGTGCGATTGCTGAGAAATACATAGATGAGTTGGTTGGTTGGGTCTACCCAACAGCAGGTGCCCGTGTAGCCCGTATGTCCATAAACAGAAGCAGGAGCTGATTCGCAGCACGGATTAGACTTAGAATCTCCTGGGAATGGTTTGTCAAACCCCAAGCCACGCCTTCCACTTGCTGAAGTAGTGGTCGTGAAGAGTATGCACGTTTCAACGCTGAGGAAGCGTTTGCCGTCCAATTCGCCATTGTTTAGCAACATTTGGTAAACCGTTGCCACGTCTTGAGCGGTTGCAAACAGACCTGCATTGCCCGATACTCCACCAAAGAAAGCGGCATCGGGGTCGTGTACAAATCCTTGTATTGTCTTGTTCCGCAGGTAATCTTTCTGTACTGTCGGCGCAATTTCTTCTTTGGCGTGACTGCGCAGCGGCAGATAGGACATACTCTTTAATCCGATCGGGCGATAAAACTCTTTGTCGAGAAAAACATCCATTGGCGTATTGCTAATAGTTTCGATCACCTCTTTCAGTAGAATAAAGTTGAGGCAACTGTAGAGATAAGTCTTGCCTTTCAGTGGTGCTTTGGCAATCATTTGCATGGCTGCAGGGTGGAAACTGTTGGTGATGAAGAAGCTATCCGTAACTTGCGATTGAAATCCGATATTTGGAGTTTTCGACACCCAATCTGATTTGTATTCGTAGTTTTTGCTGTTGAGTGGGACTAAGTTTGTAGAGTCTTGTGGAAGTTTAGGAAGTGACAACACGTTCTTTTTCTGCATCGCCAGTTCGTAGAATGGCAGTCCGGCAGGCAACCCCGATTCGTGAAACAGCAGCTCACTGATGGTGATGTTTTCTTTGTTCGTGCCCCGAAGAAAGGCGAGGTAATCTGACGCTTTATGGGTTAGTTTAAGTTGACCGTTGTCGTAAAGCTTCATCACCGCGAGGAGCGTGCCAGTCGTTTTCGACAGCGAAGCCAAATCATAGAGCGTGGTAGGTTCCACTTTTTGAGCCACTTCATAAGTGTAGTTCCCAAAGCACTTATCATACAGCGGCTTGCCGTCTTTCATCACCAACACCTGACAACCCGGGAACACCTTCAACTGTATTGCATTTTCTACGATGGAATCAATGCGATTGAGTATAGTTTGATTGGGTTCTTTTTTTAGGTTACTTGCAAAAATAGCATTCCCGTATTGCCCTAGAATGAGTGTAAATATGAGGAGGAAGGAAAGTGTTTTTTGTTGCATAAGGGTTGGGTTAATCATTTATTCCCTTTTCATTAATTGCCCAGTATCCTGTTTTGTCACTCCCTTTGCGTTCTAAAATTCCTTTTGCTTTAAGTTCTTTTATTCTTCGTTGTGCAGTACTTAAGCTTATTTTCAATTGTTCGGAAATTTCGGAAGCTGTAATTCTATTATTTTGCATTATCAAATTAAATACAGTGTCATTTACAGTGTCATTTTTGATTTTTACAGTGTCATTTTCTGTGTAATGAATATGTAATTCACGATTCTTAAGCAAATGGTATTCTTTGTTAAGCAAGTTTGATAGAAAGCGGATCAGGTATTTATCTGTTTTATGAATGCCTCTGGATAAATCTTCGTAATTAGCTCGAACAAGAGCATTGCGAAAAAACTTAGAATGTTCGGCAAATAAATTGTTGTTTACTTCTTTAAAACCAAGTTGACGAAGATATTTTATTAAAAAAATCGCCGTAGTTCTTGTATTCCCTTCTCCAAAAATGTGAATTTGCCACAAATAAGAAATAAATTGAGCGATATGTTCAATAATACCCTGTTGACTTAAACCTCTATAATTAAATGCTTTTTCTTGTTGAAAATCGTATTCAAGAGTCGCTTTCAAGCTTTCTGCACTACCATACAGAACAGTCTCACCATTTAAAACCCATTCTTTTTTTGAGATGTTGTAATCGCGAATTTTACCCGCGAGATTATAAGTTCCTTGAAACAATCTGTGATGAATAGTTAGGTATTCTGCTGGAGAAAAAGTAAATGTGTTTTCGTTTAAAATTTCAGCAATACGAGCCGAAACTTTATCAGCTTCCTCGGTGCGGCTTTCGTCATTTATTGCTGGGTGTTGTTTGTAATAACTGTCTATTCGTTGTTTTACTTCTTCAATGGTAATGTCACCTTCAATATTTTGGCGTGCAGCTTCTATGAGGTAGTCCGACGGAACAAGCCCATCCACCTGTTGTAATCCGATTGCCGTTTTCCAAACTTTTGCTTTTTCTGCTCTGTTTGGTTCTCCTTGTCTGATGTATTCTTCGAAATTATCCATTGTCAAAATTATAAGTTAAATCTGTGTGATTTCCGAGGCAGTGTTTCGGAAATTAAGTAATAATATTAATTTTTTTCCTTCAAAATATGTCAGCTGCAAACTGACTAATAAA
>JBAXGL010000195.1:0-5199 GCA_037139375.1 Bacteroidales bacterium
ACGTACTACTTCAAATGTTCCATACCATTATCGGTCAGCAAGATTTAAAAACGCGGTTGCTTCACTCTGTCAAGAGTGGACAAATGGCTCATGCTCAAATATTCTGTGGATCTGAAGGTGTGGGAGCCTACCCGTTGGCGTTGGCGTATGCGCAATATGTGCATTGCACCAATCGGGACGAAACCGATTCGTGTGGTGAGTGCGCATCCTGCAAAAAATACAAAAAGCTGATTCATCCTGATTTACACTTCGTTTTCCCGATTTACAAAATAGCCAAAATCAAGAAAGAATCGTGCGACGATTATTTGGTAGAATGGCGCGAGTTTAATCTGAAAAACGACTATTTTTCGTTGGCACAGTGGATGAGTTTTATCGGTTCTGAAAACGCTCAAGGCATGATTTATTCGAAAGAAAGCAACGAAATTCTTCGAAAATTGACTATCAAAACCTACGAAGCAGAGTATAAGATTATGATTGTTTGGTTGCCCGAAAAAATGAACGACGAGTGCGCCAATAAATTACTGAAAATCATTGAAGAACCACCTTCAAAAACACTCTTTCTACTGGTGGCAGAAGACACAGAACGCATATTGCCAACTATTTTATCTCGTGCCCAACGCATCAACGTTCGTCCCATCGAAAACACGATTTTGACAGAGCTTTTGATGTCGCGCTATGCACTTACACGGCAAGATGCAGAATCGGTGGCACATATTGCATCCGGCAACTTTCTGAAAGCAGAAGAGACGATTCAACTGGGAGACGACCAACAACGTTTTTTCGATTATTTCACCCGCTATATGCGATTGGCATACACCGTGGCAAATATGAAGCGTGCTGACAATCCTGCCTTGAAATTTGAAGCACTCCGCGATTTGAAAAATGTTTCTGATGAAATAGCAGGTATTGGTCGCGAAAAACAGAAACAGTTTTTGGGGTATTGCCAACATTTTCTTCGTGAAAACTTCGTGCTGAACTTACGAGTTCAATCTATCAGTTACCTTAATACAGCTGAAGAGAGCTTTGCCAAGAAATTTTCGCCCTATATTCACACCAAAAATGTGTATGGATTTTTGGAGAATTTTGAAGAAGCCGAGAAACAAATTGAGCAAAATGTGAATGCCAAAATGATTTTCTTCGACTTGGCACTGAAAGCTATTATGTTACTTAAAAACTGATACTTGCAGCAATTGAATGGTTATTTTTATAATTTGCCAAACATTGACTTTATAAAATGATTATATTTGTAAGCTTATTCTTTTGGAATAAGCTTTTTTACTTTATATAAATCTATAATGGACGTTAAACAAGAAAGCAAAGGTTGCGGTTCACACTGCGATACTTGTACAAATAAAGCAACTAAATTAGACGTTTACGATTGGCTGAAAGACATTGAAGAATCTCATTCCGACACCGATTTGGTGGAAGTTCAGTTCAAAAATACACGTAAAGGATATTTCCGTAACACGAATGATTTAGTTTTAGAGAAAAATGATATTGTGGCGGTTGAGGCTACTCCCGGACACGATATTGGTACCGTAACCCTCACAGGAAGATTGGTGCTGATTCAGATGAAAAAGCACAATATAAAATTCGATAATCCTGAAATAAAACGTGTTTATCGCAAAGCCCGACCCATCGATATTGAGAAATTCGAAGAGGCAAAAGCCAAAGAGCACGAAACCATGATTAAGTCGCGAAAAATATCGGAAGACCTCAATCTGAATATGAAAATTGGCGATGTGGAGTTTCAGGGCGATGGCAACAAAGCCATTTTCTACTACATTGCCGACGAACGCGTCGATTTCCGTCAACTGATACGAGTGTTGGCTGATACATTTAAAGTTCGCATCGAAATGAAACAGATTGGTGCTCGACAAGAGGCTGGTCGAATTGGTGGAATCGGACCCTGTGGCAGAGAGTTGTGCTGCTCCAGTTGGATGTCGAATTTTGAGTCTGTATCGACTTCTGCAGCACGCTATCAAGACATCTCGCTCAATCCACAAAAGCTTGCTGGTCAGTGCGGAAAACTTAAATGTTGTCTCAATCACGAAGTCGACAGCTATGTGGAGGCTCAACGCAAACTACCCTCGAAAGAGATTCCTTTGGAAACCAAAGATGCTACTTTTTATCATTTCAAGACCGATGTGTTCAATCAACTCATGACGTATTCGAGTCAACGGAATGTGCTGGCAAATCTGACCTCTATTCATTCCGACCGAGTTTTCGAAATCATCGCGATGAATAAAAAAGGAGAGAAACCTGAATCGTTGTTGGTAGAAGTGAAAAAAGAAGTTGTAGCGCGTGACTTCCAAGATGGCGTAGGTGAAGAAAGTCTGACTCGGTTTGATCGTGAAAAGAAAAAATCGTTCAATCGCCCGAATCGTGAGCCCTCAGGCAATCGAGAAAACACAGCACCACAAGAAAACAGACCACAACGGCCTGACAATAGACCAAACCGGAATGAAAATCGACCAAATAATCCGAATGCCAATCGCGAAAACAGATCCAATAATCCGAATCAGCAACGCAATAATCAACCTCGTTTCGGCAAACCGAATCTGAATAATAATGGTGGTTCGCAAATTGAAAAGCCCATTCTCAGACCGCCACAAACACCAGAAAACTAACATCATTCTTTGTCACTTCGTGTACAACGCGAAGTGACAAATCTTTTTTAAATATAGATTTAGCTTATTAAGATCTACTATGTTTCGTTTACCCATTTTAGCATCACTATTTCTGCTTATTTTGGTAGCTTTCAGCTGTGTGAAAGAAGGTTCTTATTCAGAATTTCGCGATATTCCGGCTAAAGGATGGAATCGCTATGATACCTTGTTTTATACTACCAAATTAGCCAATTCTAAAACTTATACTATCGACATCGATACCCGCAACCGAGCTAACTACCCGTATCAGAATTTATGGCTTTTCGTCTCTTGCAACCAAGACTCAATAGAGGTTTTCTCAGATACAATTCAAATTATTTTAGCAGATAAAATGGGACATTGGTACGGTTCCGGCTGGGGTTCTCTCTACGAATTTTCTACAAATTACAAGAAAAGCTTTCATTTTCCAAAATCAAATAAACCATTTATTATCAAAGTGGTACAAGGAATGCGCGACTACGATCTTCAAGGTATGGAGAGTGTTGGGATTCGCATCGAATCTGAAAAATGATTTTATCAATTCGTCTATTATATAGTTAATCAATTCATCTTATGATCGATTGTTTTATCCCTTACGGACCCAAAGAACAAACACAACAAACAGTTGCCTCTCTTTTAGAATCACCTTTGGTCAATCAAATTTACTTGTTGACTTCCCTACCAGAGCAAAAGCTCGAAGGGACAACTCCATTGCTCATTGATTCTATTCAAAGCGCTCAATCGGTAAAGCTGATTGCGGAACATTCGCAGGCAGAATTTACGTTGATTTACACGAAAACAACAGCTCTTACACTCGGATATTTTGCATTGCAACGCATGGTGAAAATAGCGATGGACAGCAGTGCCGGAATGCTCTATTCTGATTATCGTCAGATAGTGGAAGGTAAAACGCAAGCTGTTCCGTTGATTGATTACCAAGAGGGAAGTGTGCGCGACGACTTCAACTTTGGTTCGATTTTGCTTTACAATACAAATGTGTTGGCTATTGCCGCTGCTCAAAATGAAGTGGATTATAAATTTGCAGGGTTATACGATCTTCGCTTGCGTGTATCGCAACAAGCGCCATTGGTGCATCTCAACGAATATCTCTACACCGAAGAAGAGTTGGATACCCGCTTATCGGGCGAAAAGCAGTTCGATTATGTAGATCCTCGCAACCGTGCCGTTCAGTTGGAATACGAAGAGGCTTGCACCGAGCATTTGAAAGAGATTGGGGCATATCTGTTCCCAGAATTCGAATCTGTTTCGTTCGAGAGTGAGCCTTTTGAGTTCGAAGCATCGGTCATTATTCCTGTGCGCGATCGGGTGAACACGGTCGAAGATGCCGTTCGTTCAGCGCTGTCGCAAGAGTGTTCGTTTAAGTTCAATGTGATAGTAATTGACAATCATTCGACAGATGGCACAACAGAAGTTTTGCATCGTTTGGCTGCTGACGAAAAGCTGGTTCACTTGATTCCAAACCGGAATGATTTGGGCATTGGTGGTTGTTGGAATTACGGAGTTCATCATGCAAAATGCGGTAAATTTGCTGTGCAACTCGATAGCGACGATGTGTATAGCTCTCCAGAAACGTTGCAGAAAATCGTCGATGTGTTCTACGAACAAAACTGTGCGATGGTAGTAGGCACTTATCGAATGACGAACTTTAAGATGGAAGAAATTCCACCAGGCATAATAGATCACCAAGAGTGGACACCCGAAAATGGGCGGAATAATGCATTAAGAATAAATGGGTTAGGTGCTCCTAGAGCATTCTTTACTCCAATGTTGCGCGAAATAAATGTACCCAACACAAGCTATGGCGAAGATTATGCATTGGGATTGAATTTCTCTCGCAATTATCAGATTGGTCGAATCTACGATGTCTTATATCTCTGTCGTCGCTGGGAGGGCAACTCAGATGCATCGCTCGATGTGGTGAAACTCAACGCAAATAATTCGTACAAAGATAAAATTCGCTGTGTCGAAATTGCAGCGCGTCAACGAATCAATATATTGTAATCTAAAACCTGCGACCATGAACAATCAAGAACCTCATTTAGTAGAAGTGTATGATGGCTTATCTATTGATGCGCTTATTTTGCAAAGTATGTTGGAGGATGCCGAAATCGAGGTTTTCCTGTTTGACGGTAATATAGGAACTATTGCCCCGTGGAATGCCGCTCCGGGTGGTGTAGGTGCAGTTCGACTGATGGTATCGAGCGAAGTGGAAGAGTTGGCGCGACAAATTGTAGCCGAATTTGAAGTAAATTTGAAGTAATCCAACCAAATATCGTATGGATAGAATTCTCGGTGACAGTGAATTAAGCGCATTTCAAGGTGGAAGTTCTATTTCTGCCAAAGCACGTGCTTTGTTGGCACATCAGTGGGAAAATTTTCCGATGGCAAAAACTTTTCATGATGCGCTGAGCGGTATTCGTGAGAAAAGTGTTGAAGTCGGAGGTTTAACGGTGCGAATACAGTTCAATCCGGCGCGCATTGTCTCTTCGGCGGCGAAGGTGGATGCCAAAAGCATCAGCGAACGCAAATG
>JBAXGL010000196.1:0-5136 GCA_037139375.1 Bacteroidales bacterium
GGTTGAAAGCCGCCAAGGGTTTTCAGTAAGGTAGATTTTCCGGCACCATTCATGCCGAGTAAACAGGTGAGTTCACCACGTTGCAACGACAGATTAATCGACTCGTGCACCACTTTGTGTGGACGTCGATCGACGTATCCGATAGATAAGGTTTTTAGTTGCAATAGAGGCATATTTGAGTAATAGATTAATTGAATAACTGAGTAATTGATGAAAGAGTAAACTAGCAAGTTTAATTGTTTTACTCAATTAATCAGTGACTCAATTACTTTTTTTCAATGTATTTGTTGAATTTTCTTTCTGCTTAGCAACACATAGAGCACTACCGGTGCTCCTAGGATCGGTGTAATTGCGTTAAGCGGCAATACGCCCACATGTCCAGGAAATGTAGTCAGCAGATTACACAGCAACGCCACAGCACCTCCAAGCAGTAAACTGAATGGTAGTAGTTTTTTGTGATTCCCAGTACCTAAAAACAGTCGAGCAATATGTGGCACTGCCAATCCGATAAACGAAATAGGACCGCAAAAAGCCGTTGTGACGGCTGTTAGTAGTCCACTAATCACGAGTAAAATCAATCGTGTACGTTTGATGCGAATGCCTAAGTTGATGGCATACCGTTCGCCCATCAACAGTGCGTTGAGGGGTTTCACCTGAAGTGCTGCAGTAGCAAGTCCGATAAACACCACAGCAGAGTAGAATGGTAGTTGAGCCGTGGTCACACTTGAGAAATCGCCCATTCCCCAAAGCATAAAGAGAAATACATTTTCGGCTGATGAATAAAAATTGATGAATGTGATGAGCGACGACACAAGATAGCTCACCATAATACCTACAATTAGCAACATCAGATTGCTATGCAGTCGGCGTGCCATGTAGAGAATGACGTTGAGCACTAAAATCGCTCCGGCAAACGCGCTTCCTACTATGGCAAAGTGACCACTGAGACCGACACCTGCTATGTGGCCGAGTGTACCTCCCGAAAGAAACACAACGGCTGCCACACCTAGATTTGCTCCAGCACTAATGCCCAAAATAGAAGGATCAGCCAATGGATTTTGAAACAATGTTTGTAGCAATAATCCACAGATTGCCAATGCTGCACCGGTGAGCACTGCTGTGATGGCCTGAGGTAAGCGTGCTTCGAGCACAATGTGCTGCCAAGCGGTGTTGTCTATGTTGTTGCCAAATAGCGTAGCTATCACCTGCTCAATAGGAATATGAACCGATCCATATGCCAAATTAGCAAGGAACAGCAAAAAAGTAATCGCAACCAGAGCAATGCCCCGAAAACGAAAACGCTGAATGTGAAGCAAGAAGTTTGAATAGGTCAAGTTTCTCTTTTTGTTACGGAAATGATGCTTAAATCAATTATTACTTCCGTTAAAAAGAGAAGAAGAAAGGAGTTTTCCAAAACAGATGGAGCTAGTAGAAATCCAATCATCGTCTAAACTTTTATCCCGAAAGTTTATGTTCGACTAGTCATCAATCGATAGGTTTTCTGGCTCGCTTCACTTTTGATTCCTTCCCATTTCGTGTCGAAACAGTGGTTTGCTCTCAAAAGCGTATAAATGAAGCTTACAGCTGCGGGTACAGCTCCGGTATTGCACCGGATTCCCTTTTCTGATTGAAAAAGTCAGTTTATGTTATGCTTTTTTTATTTCGAATCTGCAAAGTTTTTGACCTTGCGACCAGCAGTCAATCTCTTTTACAAGGAAATCGACGCCCATATATTCTTGCAGAATGCCAGCAATAAAGCCTTCGTCCCATCCGCAAACGGTCTCTTTGGTGTCTGTCAGCCCCGAGCAGTCAAGGTCTTCCTCCAATGTGACGGTGTAATTGAGTTTCATATCGTCCATCTTTTCAGTTTTCAGGATGCCGATGTTAAACTCTTTCAACACTTTTGATAATTCGGAGAAGAACGTGCACGCATCAGCTTTAGTGTTCAGCATATTTTTGCAAATTTCTTTGCCCGCCATACACCCTGCATTATAGAAAACACGTTGTGCTGCCACTCCTCCAAACTCTTGAGCCAACGAGCTTCTGACTGAAAATTGAAGCATTCGATACACCGAAACATAAGTCGTGTTGCCCATAGTCGGTCTGCCGAGTGATATGTCGCCTATATCAGACCATTGGAAATTATAATTGTCTTCTTTCATCGTTGAAAAAGTCTAAAAATAAAACTGCTACTTAGAGAAATAAAGAAAATCTATTTGAGTGCGAAGATAATAATAAATAAATAAATCAATGATGAACAGATGAAAGAAAATCTACTCTTTTGATTACTTGCCCAAAATTGAACACAGATTCTCAAATCCGCCGTCATTCTCTCATCTATCAAATATAAACAGCCGTATGTGATTTTTGCCAACATCTTTACCGTATATTTACAAGAAATTCATCATCCGAAAATTTTTGACAATGGAATTTTACAAAGAAAGCACTGACTCAATAGTAAAAGACCTGAATAGTAATAAGACGGATGGATTAACTGAACCCCAAATCAAAAGGGCTAGGCAACAGTTTGGTCGCAATGTGTTGAAAGAAGCCAATACGATTGGTATTTTCAAAATTATATTTCGTCAATTCGTAAGCCCTCTTGTTTTTATTCTAATTGCAGCATCTGCTGTGTCATTCTATTTAGGTCAGTTTCGCGACGGGTCTATCCTAATTCTCATTGTCATCCTGAATGCCATAATTGGTTTTTATCAAGAGTGGAAATCGGAAAATATTCTGGCCTCACTCAAGAGTTTGGTCGTTGACCGATGCAATGTAATCAGGAGCGGAAAAGTGATTGAGATTCGTGTCGATGAACTGGTACCAGGCGACATTGTGAAACTCTCCGAAGGCGATGGAATACCAGCAGACATTCGATTAATCGAGTCGAACGAATATTCTGCCAACGAATTTATACTTACTGGAGAATCGCTTCCTGCCAATAAAGATGCTCTGTTTACGGCTGATAAATCGCTCCCGCTTAACGAAATAAAGAATTTTGTTTTCATGGGAACAACCGTGGCCCGAGGCGATGCCATCGGCATAGTTTATGCCACTGGCGCACAAACCGAGATTGGCAAAATCAGCACGACTTCTCAAAAGATTAAAAACGCCGATGCGCCTGTGCAAACTGAAATTGCAGATGTTGCCAAAAAACTCACATACATTACCTTAATTATTGCGGCGTTGCTTTTTGCCACACGGTTGTTTATGAATGATAGCGTGGCTGTGGCACTCGTATTCTCGGTAAGTATTGCAGCGGCTATGGTGCCCGAAGGTTTGCCCGCCCAAATATCGATGGCACTTGCTCTAGCTGTTGGGCGATTGGCAAAACGAAAAGCCATCATCAAGAAAATGTCGGCAGCCCAAACGTTAGGTTCGGCCACTGTGATTGCTTCCGACAAGACCGGTACCATCACCAAAAACGAAATGACGATAACATCATGCTATTTCAACGGCAAAAACTTTTCTGTCTCCGGATTAGGTTATGAACCAGTTGGTGATATCGCCGACGAAAAGGCAACCGTCCTGAAAAAAGGCACGTTTGGTGATTTAAAGATATTCTTCCTTTCTGGTTTTCTCTCCTCAAAAGGGAAAGTGAATCCTCCCGATAAAAACCATCCGTCGTGGTACTCCATTGGCGATCCTACCGAAACATCGTTCTCCACACTTGCCATGAAAGCAGGGTTTAAGTTGGAAGAGATCGAAAAAGAGTATCCTTTGGTGAAAGCATTTGCATTCGATTCGTTCCGTAAAAGAGCAACAATCATCCGCTCCCACAAAAACAAAGTTATCTCTTTTGTGAAGGGATCGATAGAGTCAGTCTTAGCCGTTTCTACAAAGATAATTGTAGATGGTAAAGTGAGTGAATTAACAGAAGCCCGCAAAAAAGAACTTCTATCGATGGCTGCAACCTATTCGGAGCAAGCATTGCGTGTGATTGCCATTGCCTACAAAGACCTTGATACAAAAAAAGAGTATTCTGTCGATGATTCTGAAAATGAGATTACATTCGCTGGATTTGTCACCATGCTCGATCCACCTCATAAAGAGGTGAAAGCCGCCATAGCATCGGTTTTCAAGGCGCATATCAAAGTGTTTATCATTACCGGCGACAATGAAGTGACGGCAAGAGCCATCTCTAAGAACATTGGATTGATGAACGAAGGCGATGAATATCCGATTATCGTAAAAGGAGCTGATTTGCCAAAAATGAAAGACAAGCAACTGACAGAAGTCTTCAAAAACAGAGCAGTAATCTTTTCGAGGGTATCGCCCGACGATAAATTTCGCATCGTAGATTTGCTTATGAAACAAGGTGAAATTGTAGCTGTGACAGGCGATGGCGTTAACGACACCTTGAGTTTGAAACGTGCCGACATTGGCATTGCGATGGGTCGAAATGGATCGAAGGTGGCGCAGGAAGTCGCCAGTATGATTCTGCTGAATGACAACTTTTCGACCATTGTGGTCGCAGTCAAAGAGGGACGAACTATTTTTAGAAATCTCGAAAAGACAATCAAAACAAATCTTGCGTCCAATGTGGCAGAGCTCACTTGCGTGTTGTTTGGTTTTGTCGGCGTGTTTATGGGTGTAGCCACTCCGATATTGGCTGTACAGATATTGTTGATTGATATTATTGGTGAGATGCTTCCACTCATTATGCTTACCTACGACCCTGCTGAAAAGAGCATGATGGAAACCCCACCTCGTAACCCCAAAGACAAAATATTGACGAAAGACGCGATGAAAGGAATAGCATTTTCAGGTATCGTGATGGGACTTGTTGCCTACACCGCTTTTCTATTCTCGTACTTTGTCATCCCCCACGGTATCGACTATTACGAAAAGGCAATTACCGTTACATTTGTCTCCATCATCTTCGGGCAGTATGCAAATTTACTTTCGCGGCGTACCTATGGAAACGCACTCGGCAAATACTTGTTTTCAAACAAAAATCTGCTTCTATCATTCGCTGTGTCAATTTCCTGCATATTGCTCATTGTCTATATCCCTACGCTCAATCTCTATTTTCACACTTCATCGTTAAGTGGTGTCGATTGGCTTCTTCCTTTATCCGCAGGGGCTTTATGCTTATTCATATTTGAAGCAAAGAAGATGATTAAGCGTAAATCC
>JBAXGL010000197.1:0-5118 GCA_037139375.1 Bacteroidales bacterium
TATTCAATATGAACGATTAGTCCGTCAAACGATAAGAAAACGTTTTCGGGCAACTCTTTTGATACCTCTTCGTGCAAGCCTAAATGATGGCTTGCGTGAATGAGGTATGATTTTTTTGGCTGAATGCAATCAATCTTACTGATTGCTTCATCAAAAGTTTGATGAGTCATGTGTTTGTGTTTGCGCAAAGCTGCAATAATCAGTACATCAAGATTTTTCAACTTCTCGTACTCTTCAAAAGGTATGTCGGTAAGATCTGTAAGTAATGCAACGTTACCAATCCGATATCCTAAAATGGGCAATTTGCCGTGAAATAAACGGATGGGTATGATTTGAGTTTCGTTAAAATAAAAGGGCAGAGTGTCTATCTCCTTCAATTCCAAGTTCGGTACACCTGGATATTTGTTTTCTCGAAAACAGTATGGCATTCGTTCTCGTAATTTTTTGGCAACAGAAGATTCAGAATATAAGGGAAGACCTTCTGTTTTACAAAATGGACGTAAATCGTCAATTCCTCCAACGTGGTCGTAGTGTTCGTGGGTAATGAGAACAGCATCTATGCGCGTGTTTTTAGCTCGAATCATTTGTTGACGAAAATCTGGACCACAATCAATTAGAAATCGCTCCTCATCATGCAATATCAATATAGACGTTCGTAATCGTTGATCATGCGAATCCGTTGATGTGCAAACCGAACATGTACAGCCCAACTCGGGAACTCCAGTAGAAGTGCCGGTGCCTAAAAAATGAATTTCTGTCATAAGAAAATGACTTCAGGTATTAATTCAATGTCAAACTGTTCTTTCACCGTAAACCTTATTTGAACAGAAAGTTCTACAATTTCAGACGCAGTCGCTCCTCCTTTATTGATGATAACCAAGCATTGTTTGTCGTGTACCGCTGCGTTTCCAAATGATTTACCCTTCCACCCACACTGCTCAATTAGCCAAGCTGCAGGAACTTTCACTAATTCGTCTGAAACTGGATAGCACGGAATTTGAGGAAACTTATGCTTCAATGTGTTGTATTTCTCAACAGTAACATAGGGGTTCATAAAGAAGCTACCCGCATTGCCAACTAAATTAGGATTAGGCAGTTTGCTTTCTCTGATAGAGATAATAGTTTGACGAACAGTGGATAAGTCAACCTCTTCAGTTTTAGGCAGTGAATCTTTTATATTTCCATAATCTAAATTTAATTGAGGTTTTTTTGAAAGCTTAAGAACTACCCGACTGATAATGTATTTGTCTTTTAATTCTGTTTTAAAAACACTATTTCTATAGGCGTATTTACAATCAGCATTAGAAAAAACTTTTTGAACTCCATTATCAATATCTACAACTTCTACAGCTTCAATTATATCTTTCAGTTCAACACCATAGGCTCCAATGTTTTGAACTGCCGCAGCTCCTGTTTCACCAGGAATTAGTGATAAATTTTCGGCTCCATAAAGATTCGTTGCTACACAATAAGCTACAACGTCATCCCAAATTTCACCAGCACCCACTCTAATTGAGACGCTTTCGTGATTTTCATCGATAATATCAATACCACGAATGGCTGAATGAAGCACAACACCGTTATAGTCTGATGTGAAAAGCAAATTGCTTCCACTCCCAATGTGTAAAACTTTATTATTGCGAACGATTGGTAGTTTCAATGCCTCCTTTAGCTCATCCTCATCAGAGTATTCAATAAAATAACGAGAATATGCTTCGAGATGAAAAGTATTGTGATTTAGTAATGAGTAGTTTTCAGATATTTTGAGCATAACAATTTACTTTTTCGCAAACTTAGTTGTTTTTGTTCATTACGACAAACATTCATCAAATGATTTTTCAATGTTAAACCCCTTTGCACTGCAGTCATAATTCATACTCATTTAACCAAATTTACTGCCATAAATTCATTCGATTCAAAAAAAGCCATAACTTTGCGTCTTATTCAGAATCATTCAAAGCATGAGAAATATTCCTCTTCAAAAGTTTAAAAACGTCTATGTGATGACACTTTGGCGTTTATCTTTAGTTTTTGTCTTGTTTTCTATCGCTCGTTTACTCTTCTACATCTTCAACAATTCATATTTTACTGGAATGACTTCTTCTCATTTATTTGAGTTGATGGCTTCTGGTTTGAAGTTCGATTTAACGGCATTGTTATATACGAATATCATCTTCATTTTGATGATGGTTGTTCCTTTTCGGTTTCGATATAATTCATATTATCAGGCTATTGCAAAATGGATATTTATTGTTACCAATGCATTAGCTTTGTTGGCGAACTTTGTTGACATTGTATATTTCCGCTATACGATGCGTCGTACTGATTTTGGTGTTTTCACAGAGTTCAAAAATGATGGAAACATCAGTAAGATTCTGGGAACAGCATTGGTCCAAAATTGGTATTTGACATTTCTGTTTGCTCTCACAGTTTGGGTATTAATTGTTTCTTATGGTAAAATGAAGCCAACACGATTGGCTAAAACAGCTTGGTCATATTATCTTACTTGTACGTTTTTATTTGGACTTTCGATGTGGCTTACAATCTGTGGGTTGAGAGGTGGTTTTGGTATGGATACTCGTCCAATTACTATCTCTAATGCTGGTGCAATGGTTCGTCAACCTATTGAGATAGCCATTGTGTTGAATACTCCGTTCTCCATATATCGCACTTTTTCACGCTCAACTTTCAAAAGGCTGAATTATTATCCAAATGATAAATTGGAAGCGATCTATTCTCCAATTCATTACCAAAACGATAGCGTGCCGTTTCAAAAGAAAAATGTAGTTATTCTAATTCTTGAAAGTTTTTCAAAAGAACATTCTGGTTATTTCAATAAACAATTTAATGGTAAGTATTATCAAGGTTACACTCCTTTTTTAGACTCATTGGCACAAGTGAGTAATACGTGGGTTTATTCGTATGCAAATGGTTCGAAATCGATAGATGCTATTCCTTCGGTGTTGGGCGGTGTTCCATCTTTGGTTCAGCCGTATGCCTTATCGCGTTATTCATTGAATAAAATGGCAGGTTTGTCGACGATATTACGCAAAGAAGGCTACTACACTGCGTTTTTTCATGGTGCACCCAATGGTTCGATGGGTTTCGACGCCATCACCAATCTGCTTGGTTTTGAGCATTATGTAGGTAAGACAGAATATGCTAACGATGCCGACTACGATGGATATTGGGGAATTCGTGATGAAGAATTTTTGCAGTTTTTTGCTCATTCGATGGATAAAATGCCACAACCATTTTTGACTTCTGTGTTCACCCTTTCGTCTCATCACCCGTATACCATTCCAAAGCGGTATGAGAAAGTGTTCAAAGGTGGAACAATGCCTGTTCACCGTACGGTTCAATATGCGGATTATGCTTTGAAGCGATTCTTCCAAACAGTATCAAAAACATCTTGGTTTAAGAATACGGTTTTCATAATCTCTGCTGATCATTCATTGCCTTCATCAGAACATGCCGAATACAAGTCACCGATGGGCGTTTTCTCTATTCCGATTATTTTTTATCAATCAGGCAGTAATTTGCACAAAATTGATTCTACGCAACTTATTCAGCAAATCGATGTAATGCCTACTTTGTTAGGATATCTTCATTACAAAAAACCCTATTTTGCTTTCGGAAGAGATCATTTTAATTTGAGTCAGCGTCCGTTTGTTGCCAATTATACCAATGGCGTTTATCAGTATGTGGAAGGCGATTGGACGATCCACAGTGATGGCGAAAAACTATTAGCTGTTTTTGATTATAAACACGATAAGTTGTTGACTAATAATTTGAAGAATCAGAATATTCCTGCCGCAAAAATAGTTTTTGAGCATTTTAAGGCTTTTCTGCAGCAATATAACAACCGAATGATTGATGATAAGTTGTTGGTAAATAAGTGAATAAGTGTTTGATAAATTTTATACTGAATAAAAATGAGAAAAATTAGTTTAATTTTCACGTTAAGTGTATTACTATTAGGCTTTTCGTGCTCTGCTCCAGATAAAACACCTTTTCCGAAAGCTTCTGACTACAATTTCTTTGTTGTTTCTGATATGGGTATGACTGGCGAACTTTCTCCCATTGCTACTGCAAAAGAAGTTTCCAAGTTAGCAGATGTTTTGAAACCTCGATTCGTAATCAATTCCGGTGATATGTTTCATAATGTAGGAGTAAAAGACACAGCAGATGCTCTATGGCAAATTGGTTTCGAAGATTTGTTTGAGGGAAATAACCTGAATGTTGACTTCTATGGGACCTTAGGAAATCATGAATATTATGGTAATCCACAAGCATTGGTAGATTATACGCTCAAAGGAGAGCGTTGGAAGATGCCATCACGCTATTATACTCTCGTGAAAAAAGTTGATAGTTTAACTTCCATGCGAATTATTGTTCTGGATACTTCTCCTTTTTTAGAGAGTTATCGCAAGAATCCCCAATACAAAGAGGTGTTGAGTCAAGATACAAAGAAGCAATTTATGTGGCTTGACAGCGTACTGAATGTCTCCCACGAAACCTGGAAAATCGTTATTGGTCATCACCCAATCTATTCGAGTATTTTCGGTGATCATGGAAACACAAAGGAATTGCAAGCTGATGTTGAACCGTTATTGAAGAAATACAAAGTCGATTTCTATTTTAGTGGTCATGTACATACATTTCAACACAATCAAGCAGGCGGTATTGACTATGTTGTGACGACTTCTGGAAGTAAAAAGCGTTTTGCAAATCCTTGGTTACAAACCAAATTTACTGCAAAATCCCTTGGTTTTACATTGTGCAGCATTACTTCGTCGGGATTTCGTGTTTCATTTATCAATGAGAAAGGAGAGGAGCTCTACTCTTTTCTAAGAAAGCATTGATTGAAAGTTTAAAAAATCGATTCGATAAAAAGTTATTCAATATATTTGCAGAAAAGATGAAAATAGCTATCTTTGCACCGCAATTGAAAAATGGCGCGATAGCTCAGCTGGTTAGAGCGCATGATTCATAATCATGAGGTCCCCAGTTCAATCCTGGGTCGCGCTACAAATTAATGTCTACTAGGAGTTACAGTTATGTAGCTCCTTTTTTTGTAAATTGTCAATTAAATTTAGCTAATGGTAATATTGGGTT
>JBAXGL010000198.1:0-5105 GCA_037139375.1 Bacteroidales bacterium
CTATTCTACACAATCAACCATTGTAGTAGAAGGCACAACGGCAGGCGAAACAGTATCCCTCATCACAGCTGGTGGTGTGCAATTGAAAAGCATCATATCAACAGGTGAGCGCATCATCATCACCGCACCACAAGGCATCACCTATGTGGTAAAGACCGCCACCAAAACAGTAAAAGTGGCGTTGTAGGAGGTCGTATTTTGGTAGTGATAGTCTGACTTTTTGAGTAAGGCTATCAATATTAAGCACATCAATAACCGTTCTGCACCATTATGTGTAGGGCGGTTTTTAGTTTTCTTGCCATGAAGAATCGGAAATACTGTTTTAGTTTGTATATTTGTAGTCTAAAACAAAAAAAGATGCCTGAGATAAGTAGATTTTATGGAATAATTGTGTTTATGTTTTTCAACGACCACAATCCACCTCATTTCAAAGTTAAATATGGTGAATTTGAGGCGAATATATTGGTCGAAAATGGTTCTGTACTCAATGGAGATCTACCAATTAGTAAATTGAAATTAGTACAAGCTTGGGCAGAAATTCATAAAGATGAACTGATGGAGATGTGGTTAAGTAAGAATTTTCACAAAATTAATCCCTTGCAATAATGCTCCGAATAACAAAAATAACGACTCAATCACCCTATTTTTTATTGTGTGAATTCAATTATCACGAAATTCGCAAATTAGATGCATTACCAATTATTCAAAGCCACTTACACCTCAAAGGAGTTGAGCGATTGTTGAATGAATCTGTATTTCAAAATGTTGGAATAGGTCAGTTTGGCGAAATTGTGTGGAAAGATATTGTTGTCACTATACAAAATGACGAACAAATTGTATGGGATTATGACATTTCCCCTGAATTTGCATTTCAAAATTCTATTGACCAATTAGAATTGGTCTGATTTAGAAGAAGGCATCAAGAAGTTGAATGAATTTAATTGTTATTGCAGTTTGCCTGATGTGATAGTCTAATTTTTTGATTTCGGCTATCATTATTCATCCACATATTTGCATTACCTTTGCGCCATGCAAAATAATTCCACATTCGTAGATAACACGCTGAAATGCATGGGCATTGAGTCGCTCAACGAAATGCAGTTGGCAACTCTCGAAGCCAATCAAAAAGAAAAAGACATCGTTCTATTGTCACCCACTGGCTCAGGCAAAACATTGGCTTATTTATTGCCCATTTTGATGAGTCTCAATCCAAATTGTCAGAAAATACAAGCGTTGGTGTTAGCACCATCACGCGAATTGGCGATGCAGATCGAGCAAGTCTGGCGAAGTATGGGTACTGGCTACAAGGTCAATACCTGCTTTGGCGGTCGCCCTTCGAATGCCGAAAAACGTGCCTTGACAGTTCCGCCAGCTTTGTTGATTGGTACGCCTGGTCGTTTGCAAGACCACATCGAACGAGGCAATTTTGAGGTGGACGATATTCGCGTGTTGGTGCTCGATGAGTTCGATAAATCGCTCGAAATGGGTTTTGTTCCTCAAATGGAAGCCATCATCAGTCGTCTTTCGTTTTTGCACAAACGCATTTTGACATCTGCCACAGATGCGATACAAATACCGACTTACACTGGGTTGAAAAACCCAACGAAACTCGATTTCTCTGAGAAAAACAATGAACTGAAAGGCTTAACCACCTACTCTATAAAGGGCGAAAACAACGATAAAATGGATTTGCTCTACAAAACGCTTTGTCACTTGGGCAACGATTCTACGCTGGTGTTTTGCAACCAACGCGATGCGGTAGAAAAGGTGACAGCTTATCTGCGTGAGCGACGTGTGGCAAACGAATTTTTCCACGGCGGATTGGAGCAACCCGACCGCGAGCGGGCATTGTCGAAGTTCCGCAATGGCAGTTGCAACGTGTTTGTGTCAACCGACTTGGCATCGCGCGGATTGGATATTCCCGAAATCAAAAATGTGCTGCATTTCGATATCCCCGTGCGCAACGACGAGTATGTGCACCGCAACGGTCGTACGGCACGGATGGAGGCAGAAGGACGTGCCTTTTCGTTGCTAGCAGCTAACGAGCAGTTGCCCGATTTCATTTCGCCAAAACCCGCTAGCTACTCGCTGCCAACACTCACTGCAGCTCCGCCAAAACCAGTTTGGGCAACACTATATATAGGTAAGGGCAAAAAAGACAAACTGAGCAAAATGGACATTGTCGGCTTCCTTTTCAAAAAAGGAGAGTTGGCGAAAGAAGACCTTGGCTTGCTAGAGGTGAAGGAGTTTTATTCATACGCCGCAGTGAAAGCCAACAAAGTGCAGGATGTGCTTCGGAAAGTGCAGAATGAGAAAATAAAGAACATGAAAACGAAGATTGAATTGTCGGTCTGATGATGCAATAGGTATATTATTTGACCTCCCCAATCATTCTTTCGGAACGTATGGGGAGGTTTTTCATTTATACCTCTCCAACTTTTAAAATTTCCTAAATGCGTGAACATTTCTTCGGATACGTAAAAATGGCTTTGTTTAACAGATAAAATGAATTAAGTATTTGATATGTAATGTTTTGAACTGCAATTAACATTGTTAATTCAAAAATGTTGCATCCAAAAAAGGCTCATTTTGCAATGCAGACTTTACAAAAGTGTAAAAAAAAGAGGCTTTTTTGTGTTGTATATGATTAATTTGCTTTATTTTTGCCTCACTTTTCATTTTAACCTAGAAAAACAGAAAAAACTATCACCATTATAGTAAAAAATAGTGCTCAAAAAATCATTGTTTAACCTCTTTTTGATCTAAATCGTATATGGGAATTGCTGCAGTATTGACGATGTTGCTTACCGGAATCGGATTTGCATTAATCGCTATCGGAATCGGTAAAGGATTCGGTATGCACTCGTGGAATCCACAAAAAGGAGAGCCCTATGAGTGTGGTATTCCGACAGAAGGTGTCACGTGGGTTCAATTCAACGTAGGTTACTACCTTTTTTCATTGGTATATTTGGTGTTCGACGTCGAAATCGTGTTCTTATTTCCTTGGGCTACAGTAGTCAAAGAGATGGGGATGTTTGCGTTTGTCGAAATCCTTTTCTTTTCGTTGTTCCTGTTCTTAGGACTTTTGTATGCATTTAAAAAGAAAGCATTATCATGGATGTAAAGAAGAAATTCCTTCCCGATTTTCCCGGAGAAGTATATGAAAATGAGTTTGGAAACAGTAGCTTTATTGTTTCTTCGGTAGATGCTCTTGCCAACTGGGGACGTAGTAATTCCCTATGGCCACTCTCTTTCGGTACCAGCTGTTGCGCTATTGAAATGATGAGTACCGTTTCTGCGAGACACGACTGGTCGCGTTTCGGATTCGAGGTAATGCGTGCTTCGCCACGTCAGTGTGACCTTATTTTGGTGAGTGGAACCATCACTTACAAAATGGCACCGGTATTGAAACGTCTTTACGATCAGATGCCTGAGCCACGCTACGTGATAGCGATGGGGGCTTGCACTATTTCTGGAGGTCCGTTTGTGTTGCATTCTTATTCTGTATTGAATGGAATCGACAAAATTCTTCCTGTAGATGTCTATATTCCGGGATGTCCTCCGCGTCCAGAGTCTCTTCTTCATGGCTTGATGGCTTTGCAACAGAAGATTATGCAAACAAAAGCGTATGTGATCGAAAACCCGACTCATGCTGCCGAACCACAACATAAAATAATCTAAGCGAAACGATTATGAACCGAGAAGAACTGAAAAACTACCTGACTAGCACATTCCCAACTGCAACAATAGGCGAAACATTCGATTTCGCACTGATTGAAGTAGCGAAAGAGGAGTTGTTGGAGGTAGCCACTAAGCTGAAAAACGCTCCCGAAACTCAATTTGATTTCCTTTTCTGTGAAACTGCTGTCGATCGAATCGAAACATTCGAAGTGGTATATCACCTCAGATCCATCAACTATCAACACGAGTTGGAACTGAAAGTTAAACTCGACAAACCAGAATTGCCCGAGTTACCAAAAATTGCTTCTGTCTATTCGTTGTGGCAAGCTGCCGAATTCTACGAAAACGAAATCTTCGACCTTTTTGGAATCTGGTTTGACGGACATCCGAAATTGCGTCGTATGATTCTAGGCGATGAGTGGCCGGGCTATCCTCTCCGCAAAGGCTACGAATATCCTGACATTGAAAAAACCCTTAAATAAGCGTATGGAACCATTTATAAATTTTGCAGCAGACGTCGAAAAAACAGACGAGTTTGTAGTTAATATCGGCCCCCAGCACCCTTCTACACACGGGGTTTTGCGTTTTCAAACTACTCTTAACGGAGAAATTATTACAGATCTTGTACCGGTGATTGGATACATCCACCGCGGAATTGAGAAAATGACTGAGTTCTTGAACTACAAACAGTCGATTTACCTCACTAGCCGTATGGATTATTTGTCGTCGTTTATGAATAATCAGGCTTGCGCATTGGTGGTGGAGAAAGCATGTGGCATCGAGGTTCCGCCTCGCGCTCAGGCTATTAGAATCTTGATGTGCGAATTGCAGCGTCTGGCTTCGCACGAATTGTGGTGGGGCTCTTGTACGATGGACGTTGGCGCGGTTACTCCGTTCTTCATGGCATTCCGCGATCGTGAGGATATTATGGATATTTTCGAATCGAATACCGGTAACCGATTGACAACCAATTACATCTTGCCAGGTGGTGTGATGATGGACATTTTGCCGTCATTTATCCCTGATGTGAAAAATGTATTGGCAAAACTGAAAGGCTTCCTTCCAGAATACGAAACATTGATCAACGGAAATATTATTTTCCAAAAACGGATGAAAGGTGTGGGTATTCTTTCGAAAGAACAAGCCATTTCTCTCGGTGTGACAGGTCCTGTGGCGCGTGCTTCGGGCATTTCATGCGACGTGCGTAAACTTCAGCCTTACGATGGTTACGAAAAATTGGATTTCAAAGAAGTGATTGCAGATGGTTGCGATAGCTGGACACGTTATCTGGTGCGTCTCGAAGAGATGAAACAGTCAATCCACATCATCGAGCAGTTGATTGATAATATTCCTGAAGGAGATTTCCGTGCTAAAACAAAAGCGGTGCTGAAAGCTCCAGAAGGCGAATACTACCAACGTGTAGA
>JBAXGL010000199.1:0-5067 GCA_037139375.1 Bacteroidales bacterium
CAATATGCAAGGCAAAGCCTTGCTTTTAGCTTCGACATAGCGAAAGACGCTATGCTGAACTCCCGCTACTATTACGCTACGCAGAACGAGGTATCATATTTCAATACTGAAACACAAACCTATTACAGTGGGTGAGTTATTTCAGGCTTGAAACAACCCTACTGTTATAGTGGGTGAGTTATTTCAATAGTAAAACAGCATCCCTATTGCAGTGGCTGAGTTATTACAGGGTTGAAACAACCTTCCTATTATAATGGGAGAGTTATTTCAATGCTGAAACACCACTCTTATCCAAGTGGCTGAGTAATTTCAAGGATAAAACAACTCTCCTATTGTAGTGGGAGAGTTATTTCATGTCTGAAATAAGGTTTCTACTATATTAATGATTCTTTACTTCGTACGAACTGCCCAAAGCACATTCAAAGCCGGCATCGAATATTTTACTATGATTATTTAAATTAGTACTCTTATGGATTAATAATTAGTGTTGAACCCAATGGGGCTTCAAATGTTCCATTTATTGTTATTCCCAAACCGTTTGTGTTAAATATCACAGTGGGTGTACCTGTAATATTGACATTGGTGAGATTTAGCTTTGCACAAGCATTTATAGTGGTGTTAGCATTATAAATTACGTTCTGTATATTATTGTATGGGCTGACACCAATGGTTGTTTCATCATATTTGGTGTCACCATCACTAATATGTACGGTTATTTTTACCTTTCCGTAAATATTACCTGATGGATCATATAGCCAATCATACGCAGGTAATACACCAATATTCGGTTGCCAAAAACAACCTTCACCATAATCGTTTGGAGTAGATGTATTGGATATTATCCCATTTTGCTGTGCATACACATATTCATCTCCGTTCGCTTTATACAATACAATTGACCAATCAAACCCTGTTGAAAATGTTTGAGGTGTAGTTTCCGATACAAACTTAGCGTAGAAATTAGCCGGTAAACAAGCTGTCATTGAATACGTATTCAATGGTACTTGACCAAAAGTCCATGTTGTACCTGTTTTTGGATCATCAATAGTTACTTTATCATTAAAACCTACAGACAAAGTTGGATCTGCTGCACATAATAAACCAAAGTTGTTTATTGTATTATAAGTACCAGGGAAGGTCTCTGATTTCACAAACTTATAATTCACTACTTTCGTTCCTGTGAATACACCTTGATTTACTGACAAGGTTGTTTTAGTAGGTTTAATGGGTTGGTTCAAAGTGTAACTAAATGAAGAACCAAAACGTAGATGATTAGTTGATTCGAGACCAGTTGCTGTTTTGATAAAGGCTTGAGGTCCAAATAATGTAGTTCTTTGGGCTGGGTCACAACGCACCCAACCATTCATATATGGAACATATATTTCACATGCCGAATGACCTACTAATGCTGTACCACTCCCACTACCCAAAGTTGCAACAGATGACCCACTTTGATTAATTGGGTAAGGTACTGGATGCTCAATAAAATAACCACTAACTATACGAGCAGGAATATTAAGACTTCTACAAAATGCAGCTAAAAGGTGTGCTGCACCATCACAATCACCATATCTATTCGAATAAACTTCTGATGATTTATTTGGTGTATTATCAATCATTTTAATATAGGCTTCAATCCATTGCGATAGTTTTATTATAGCTGTTCTTAGGTCAGTACAGCCTGAAGTTATAGACTGTGCAGTACTTATTATACTTGAATTCGTAGATTCCACATATGGTGAAGCGTTTAAATACTTTAAGACAGAACTGGGCAATGTTGATGTTATTGGAAATGTATACGCAATGTAAGGACTATACACTGCATTGTCAAGATTTACAGTTGTATTCATATTGTCATAATAAATCTTAAAATTCACAGAACTATTATTATAATTAGGAGCAACGTCAAAAAAGATATTACTTTGAAAAAAATCATCTACAGGCGTCTCATTTACTGAATACGTAACAAAGTTAGATTGAGGGGTAATAACTCGACTAACATTCGAGAGTGAATTATTAATTATCGCATCCGATTTAATATTTTCGGAATAAAGACCTTGATTTGCACCTGTATTTCTTACTGATGTAAGTTGACCTGTTATTGGAATGTCGAATGTTAGGGTTATATCATACCAAAAGTAAATTGAATTATCACCTGCATTACCCTTATAGCTATACATCGTTTTTGTATACTGTGAATATATAAAATTTTGCACATTGATTATACTAAATAATAGTATAAATGCATATTTGATTTTCATATTATTATCATTTAATTATCACTATTCTTTCATTGTTGTCATTCGATATTATTAAATAAGCATCTGGAACAGCTAACTTAATAATTAAGTCATATTTGAAAATATCCGTATTTCCACTTTTATAGTTGGAATCTAAAGTTTGCACTTCAAACTTTTTTACATTGCCTAATTTCTCTGAACTTAAAGGGATACGATTATACAATTGGTAAAAATACCTTCCGACATTTAACGTTTTAAAATAGCCAGTAACCGAATCTGTTTTTACATCTACTTTCGTTGCAGTGCTATTTAGCCTATCAATAATAACAGAGTGTGCAGAAATTAACCAGTGATCAAACTTCATATAACTTTTTGTTTTAAATAACATGTGTTTGTTTCCATTTCTGTTGTATCCCATATTAATATTGGTTGAATTATCTGACATTAAGAATGCATTAAAAGCCATTGTCGTATCTTTATCAAATGCCTCTTTCACTTCATATTGATAATCAATAATGCCACTACGGTGTAATAGTTGACGAATTGAATCTTCATTCAATGTGTTATCTATATTTCTATAATTGCTATCATCAATTAATCTCTCACACACGTTATCCAGAATAGTATCCTGTGTAATTTTATTTAAATTTTTTGTTTGGCGTATTTTATTATATCGATTGATTAATGATTTGCTCTGATTATCCTTTTGCTGTGAAAGCAGCATTAAAGGAAGGAAACACAGCACACAAAGCGGTACAATTGGAATAATATTGATATTTTTTTTCATTTTTTTTATGTTAATATTTAATAAATTAGTTGCAAGCGATTTGTATATAAATGAATATATTCGATTCATATCAGTTAATTATATCATCCACATCATCGGGCGAATCCAGATAAATATTGGAATTTATCTTGGAGGTATAAATGCCTACATAAAGTTTTTTCCAGGTATTGATATCCACATAATTGCTATCGGCCGGAATACCATTAAAGTTAGAGAACTCCACCATTTGTATGCCATAATCGGACAGCAAACCGGTAGTTATCCTAGTTTTGTCCACGTGCTCAAATATATGGTTAATTGTATCGGCATAATTTTGTGCCTTTAGTCCAAGTCCAGCAATAAAGTACACCAACAATAGGCCTGTAATTTTAATATATTGTTTCATAATCTTAATTGTTTATCGTTAGTTTTAAATCAAATCGCCCATTAGTAATTACAATTGAATCATTATCTACAAGATTTTGTTGCCAATCAGCACTTTTAGCAGCGAATTTGAATCTCCCACTCACAATTTTATTGATGGTGTCCAGTTTAGTAAAGTAAATCTCGCCTGCATTCTTTACAACATAATATGGGTATAAACCATTCGTATTATAGCAATTTGCATTTTCAATTTGCAGGGCACTATTAGTTCTGACAAAGGTAGTACTTAAATCAACAACACATGCTCCCCGCTTAAAATCACTATTTAAAACACCATCAACTATAATCGTTACATGATTGGAAGATACGGAATACCATGCGTTGAATGGTTTGGGCGACATAAAACCTGCAAAACCACCTACAAATAGTTCTTTATTTATATAGCACCCAAAAGTATTTTTTCCACTTTGTATTTCCGCTGGTAAAACAGTAGGATCAGGCTCATCGCACGAAGTACAGGATGATAATATCAATACAAAGAGGTACGGAAAAATTTTCCAATGATTTGTTTTCATAACCTTAAATTTATTTGGTTAATATCATTCGTTTTGTGTCAATGACTTTGCCATCAGCGGGGGTATATTTTTTTTTATAGATTTTATACTTAGTATGTACTTCCAGTTATTAATTCAAAGCCATCATCTAAAATGATGTTATTTTGCTTCAAAAACTGCACCTGCTTGCACTTCAAATCCTGATAATAAAGCAACCTCTTTTGTAGCATCAAAAGTAACATTGGCACCATTTTGAATAGTAGAATTTGTTACTGAAATATAACATCCTGTTTCACTACTAGTACCAGTAAATGCAGTGCTATTAAAATCAACTGAGCATGCAGTTTTAACAGCTTTATATGCATCTAATCTACCTGTACCTAACTTTCCTATATAATTTGCATTTTGTGGAATATTATAAATAGTCGTATCGGCAGTTGATTTTAAGATATTAACTACTTCATTGGCTGTTAAGTTGGGATTAACTGCCATTATCATTGCAGCTACACCTGCAACTTGGGGAGCCGCAAAAGATGTACCGGTTGAATAGGCATAAGTATTCTGATATGCAGTAGAAAACACATCATAACCTGGTGCACAAATATCAACGGCATCATTATGTTGATGTGTGCTGGTAGAGTCTCCAACAAATCTTTCATGAACATCCTTCCAATTTCTTGCTACACCATTCTCAAGAACTCCAATTGCATTTTTATGACCAACACTTGTTACTGATAGACAAGACTCATAAGAAGCCGGATATGTTTTTGCACCACCGCAATGCTGAGTTCCATTACCTGCACCAGCCTCAGGATGCCGTCGGTGGCAACCCCCTGGTGATGTCCATGGCGCTGGTCCGTGCGGCCCAGCGGGTCGGCATGGGCCTGACCCTGCTGCCCACCCTGTACATGCGCTCCGGCTTTGGCGCGACCGGCCTGCGCGAGGACCAGCGCCGCTTTGCCTCCTCGCCCGACAGCTTGGTGCGGCTGGTCGGCGAGGTGCAAGCCGCTTGCAGAGATCTGCCAGGCGTCAACCTGGGCTTGGCGATCCACTCCCTGCGCGCAGCCGGCTTGCCAGCCATGACCGAGTTGGCGGCCTGGGCCGGTGCGCAGCAACTGCCGGT
>JBAXGL010000200.1:0-5023 GCA_037139375.1 Bacteroidales bacterium
TCGCAAAGGCGACCTGCCTGCAAAACCTTTCTTTTGTGTTTACAGCGACGAAGTGTTGGAAAACGAAGGCGAAAATGACTCTTGTGGCACCGAAAAATGCATGTGCCCTAAAGCAAAACACGGCCCGGGCGATCAAGATTTGGTGGATCACGAATGGTGTAGCCTGAAAGCTAAGATAAATGGGACGTCTTCGCACATTCCCGCAATCTTTGGGTTTACGATTGCCGGATTGGTAACGCAATCCATCAACGAAAAAGTCACACAAGAGCGCATTCAAGAACTAGTTTAACCGTTATCTTGTCGAATCCGTCAATAGATTTGTTCACGTACAGATTAAATTGTAAATTTGTGCACAATCAAGCCAATCTATTGCCCAATGGAACAGAGAAACAAACTAAATGTGCTTTTTGCCGATTTTCAGGCATTGACTCGCGAAGGAATTAAAGCGGTTATTTGCCGAAATTATCCTGATGCTACATTTTCGGAGGTTTACTCACGCCCCGATTTTCTCGCCAAAATAAAGTCCGGAGAGTTTGATTTAGCGATTGTTGATCCTGTCTCGTTTGATGATTTTGATTTTTCGGACATTGCTCTTAGCCGCGCGCAAAAGCAAAAGACTGCCTATTTTGTGTTTACCTCCATTCTTTCGCCTGAATTTATGACAAAGGCACTCGACTACAACGTCGATGCGTTTCTGACCAAAGATTGCGATGTCTCGGAATTTTCGAAAGCGGTAGATTTGATTCGCAATGGCAAGAAGTATTACTGCCCCGAATTGTCGGAATTTCTCTATAAACTGCACGCCAGAGAGAAGCAAAATGAAGCCTCGAACAGCAAAAAACACTTGCTCACGGCTAAAGAAGAAGAGATTGTTCGTTTGATTGGTGAAGGACTTTCTGCTAAAGAGATTGCCGATAAATTGTTTATCAGTGTGCACACCTCGAATACGCATCGCAAAAATATTTACCGTAAATGCAACGTGCGTAATGCGTCTGAATTAGTGATGTTTGCCGTCAAGACCGGAATTATCGAAAAGATTGAGTATTATATCTAGATTGTTATGCAACTGCCAGCGTAAACAAACTGATTTTGACACCATCTATTTGCAGCAGCACCACAGCACACGCCTCCATCGTAGCCCCCGTTGTCAATACATCGTCAATTAATAAGATGTGTTTTCCTCTGATTTTATCTGCTTCTTTGATTTGAAAAATCTCCTGCACATTTTGCCACCGTTGCAAAACGCTCTTTCTAGTCTGCGTTTTGTTCGACTTCACACGTTGAACACCTTCTAATTCAACAGGTTTATTGAGCACTTGCGCCATTCCTCTTGCAATGCATTCTGCCTGATTATATCCTCGTTTTCGTTCTTTTTTCTTGTGCAACGGTATCGGGATTATGCAATCGATGTCGGTGAATGTGCCACTCTGCACCAACTCACGCGCAGCATAACGCCCCAGAATCTCACCAACATCTTGGCGGTCTTTGTATTTCAATAAGTGGATAAGGTGTCTGAAGTCGCTGCCTTTGTTGAAGTAGAAGAAGGAACTCGCTTGCTCGACTGCTACTTTTCCGAAGAAACGCTTCTCGACTCGATTCTCACGGTCGGTATGAAAGTTGGTGCGAGGTAGTCGATACACGCAATGCAGACAAATTGCTTCTTCCCCGGCAATCAATGCTTTACCGCATAATAAACAGGCGTTTGGGAAGAACAGTCCCATGAAATCATTCCATATCGTCCGAATCATGACTTAGGATTTTCGAAATAGTTTGTAAAATCAGGTTTGTTTCGTATCCGCGTGACGCCGCAAATCTGAACAGTTTTCCTTTCAGAGTTTGGTAGTCGGTGTCTTTAATTGATTTTCGTTTCTTAATTAGGATTTCTAGCAAGTTCACCTGATAATTTTCCATTTCGAGGTTCTCGAGTGCATCATCAATCAGTAGTTGATTAATTTTTTTTTTCTGTAACGCAAATCGTATCTTGACTTTTCCCCATTTGCTAAATTTGAATTTATCTTTTGCAAAAGCTTTTGCGTAGCGCTCTTCGTCCACAAATCGTTCATCTGTAAGGCGTTTCAAAATGCGTTTAATCACATCTGGAGCGGCCCCCCACGCTGTGAGCTTCTCGTGGACTTCACTCAGGCAGTGCTCCGCAGTGGAGCAGTAGGCTGCCGCTTTGTGCAAAAGTTCTTGTTCTGATAAATTAGGTTTGAGTCTCATTCCGCCCGTTCAATCAATCATTGCGCGCAACAATGCGATTTCTTCGCCCCAGATTGTTTCGTCGGGTGTTTCCATAATGATTGGAATGTTGTCGAATCGGCTGTCGTTCATAAAACGTTTGAAGAAATCAAGATTCAGCAACCCTTTTCCGATGCTATCATGGCGGTCCACACGGCTTCCGAGCGGTTTTTTGCTATCGTTCAAGTGAATTCCTTTCAGATAATTGAATCCGACTATTGATTCAAAATCGGCAAACACCTGATCGTACTGGGTCAGAAAATCGTATCCTGCCGTGAATGTATGACACGTGTCGAGGCAGACGCCCACACGCGACTTGTCTTCTACCTTATTAATAATGTACGCGAGATGCTCAAATCTATATCCTAAGTTGCTGCCTTGCCCTGCCGTGTTTTCGATGACGGCTGTCACGCCTTGTGTTTTACCGAGCGTAATGTTGATTGATTCCGCAATGCGGGTGAGGCACTCCTCTTCGCTGATTTTGCTCAAGTGGCTTCCGGGATGGAAGTTCAGCAAACTCAACCCCAATTGCTCGCAACGCTCCATTTCATCTAAAAACGCAGCACGCGATTTCTCTAATCCCTCTTCTTCGGGATGTCCGAGATTTATCAGATAGCTATCGTGCGGCAAAATGTATTCAGGTAGAATATTATTGGCCTCGCACCTGCTTTTGAAATCTTTGATGCTTTTGGTCGTAAGAGGTGCTGCCACCCATTGGCGTTGGTTCTTAGTGAACAATGCAAAGGCATTTGCTCCAATGGCTGATGCGTTTACAGGTGCATTTTCCACACCACCTGATGCACTCACGTGAGCTCCGATATATTTCATTTTGTCTAGATTTAGTAAATGTAAATTTATAAATTTTGTATGAATGATGCCATCTAAACGTTCAATTCTACGATAATGTTTTCATCATCAGGATTTATCTATATCCTCACTCATTTTGATTTGCATCAAAGTTCCGAAAAATTATCTGATATTATTTTACTTTACCTCCACAAACCCAAGTTTTTCTGAAATATTCCTCGTTCAGACTACTCACAATAACACCTTTCGTCGTAGAAGTATGTATAAATATATCGTTCTTCAAATAAATTCCAACATGAGTAATCTTACTCGAACTCCTTTTTAATGTATTGAAGAAGACCAAATCACCCTCTTTAAGTCGATTTCTAGAAATTTTATGGCAATTATTTTCAAAAATATCCGATGCGTTACGGTCAATCTTTCTTTGATAAACATCTCTATATATAACGTACGCGAGAAATGAACAATCAATCCCATTTTTCGTGCTTCCTCCATCAATATGGGGTGTTTTTAGCCAAAATGCAGCCTCTCTGTAAAGTGTAACATTGTCGTGTCTCGAAATTGGGATATTCAATAATCTTGAAATTTCATTTTTAGACAACTCATTTTTACTAATTCTACGGGTTGATGTGCAAGAAAATAGCAAAACCAGACAGCTCCACAAAATTAAATTGTATGCATGTTTCGCTCTGATTATTCCTTCGCTACTTAAATATTTTGTTCTCATCGTTCTTATTTATGTCACTTCTAAAGCAAATCTACATAATTATTTTAGTTTTAGCTAGCATTTACTCGGCAAAATTCACGTTCATTCTTATGATAATTTCCACAATGTTTGAATTTTGGCTATAAGGCATATCCTTAATGCTGTGATTGAGGTGTATTATTTCAATGCTTTTATCTTTCAAGTCAGGAGGTTATGTTTTTTAACATAAAATTGAGGTAATAAAGTTTGGATGCAATGGAATAGAATTCTACTTTTGCACCCGCTAACAGAGGAAAGCGAAGCAGCAATGCAATAAAATTGTAACATTTTGAAAAAAAACTTTGCTAAAAAGTTTTGGTAAGAAATAAAGAAGTATTATCTTTGTAGCCCTTTCGCACAAACGGAAATTATTTTTGTTGAATGTCAAGGGGGTAAAGGTTTTATTTTCGCAAAAACATTTTTTCAAAAACATTTGGAAACTAGGAAAAGAGTATTACCTTTGCAGCCGCTTAGAGAGGGAGCTTTCTGGGTGAATGAAAAAAGAAGAGAGATCATTGAAATAATTTTATAGAAGACAAGTAGAAAAAGTATTGTTTATTGAATCAGTGATGAGAGATAGATAATAGAAAAATTAAACCGTCAATTAGCAATGATTGAGTAGGTCAAACTTGAAAGTATAAAAACTGGTAGAGACGCAATGCTTTGCGTCTTATACTAAAATAGAACAAACATACAACGAAGAGTTTGATCCTGGCTCAGGATGAACGCTAGCGACAGGCCTAACACATGCAAGTCGAGGGGCAGCACAAGGTAGCAATACTTGGTGGCGACCGGCGCACGGGTGAGTAACACGTATGCAACCTACCTGTAAGAGGGGAATAACCCGGAGAAATTCGGACTAATACCGCATAATACCGCTGAACTGCATGGTTTGGTGGTTAAACATTTATGGCTTACAGATGGGCATGCGTATGATTAGCTAGTTGGTGAGGTAACGGCTCACCAAGGCAACGATCATTAGGGGTTCTGAGAGGAAGGTCCCCCACACTGGTACTGAGACACGGACCAGACTCCTACGGGAGGCAGCAGTGAGGAATATTGGTCAATGGGCGAGAGCCTGAACCAGCCAAGTCGCGTGCAGGATGACTGCCTTATGGGTTGTAAACTGCTTTTATACAGGAATAACAACAGCTACGTGTAGCTGGATGAATGTACTGTAAGAATAAGGATCGGCTAACTCCGTGCCAGCAGCCGCGGTAATACGGAGGATCC
>JBAXGL010000201.1:0-4996 GCA_037139375.1 Bacteroidales bacterium
GTCGATATTTTCGTAACCGCGGTCAATCTGGTTGATGTTGTCGATGGTGCTTGTACCGTCAGCAGACATAGCAGCTATAAGCAGTGCAATTCCTGCACGAATATCGGGTGAAGACATGTTGGACGCGCGCAACGGGTACAAACCTCCGTTACCAATCACCGTGGCACGGTGCGGATCGCAAAGAATGATTTGTGCACCCATGTCAATCAGTTTGTCTACGAAAAAAAGGCGGCTTTCGAACATTTTTTGGTGAATCAACACGCTGCCTTTGGCTTTGGTGGCAATCACCAGGAATACGCTCAGCAAATCGGGCGTCAAACCCGGCCAAGTGGCATCGGCAATCGTCATAATAGAGCCATCGATAAACGTGTCGATGATGTATGAGTCTTGTTGCGGAATGTAAATGTCATCGCCACGTAGCTCGAGTTGAATACCCAAGCGGCGGAAGCTGTCGGGAATGATGCCAAGGTCTGGATACGAAACATTTTTAATAGTCAACTCCGAGCCTGTCATGGCAGCCATTCCAATGAAACTACCGATTTCAATCATATCCGGCAGCACTTTGTGGGTACATCCGTGCATCGCTGTTACACCTTCGATGAGTAATAGATTTGAGCCAACACCAGTGATTTTTGCTCCCATCGCGTTTAGCATTTTGCAGAGTTGTTGCAAATAAGGTTCGCACGCTGCATTGTAGATGGTGGTTGTTCCTTTTGCAAAGACTGAAGCCATCACGATGTTGGCAGTTCCAGTTACCGAGGCTTCGTCGAGCAACATATAAGTTCCAGTGAGTTTGTCGGCTTTTATTTCGTAAAGTTGCTCTGCTTCGTTGTAGGTGAAGTCAGCTCCCAGTTTTTGTATTCCGATAAAGTGAGTGTCGAGGCGACGGCGACCGATCTTGTCACCACCTGGTTTAGGTATCACAGCATAGCCGTAACGTGCGACTAATGGACCAACAATCATCACCGATCCGCGCAACGAAGCGCTACGACTCAGGAAATCAGCAGACTTCAAGTAATCGAGATTAACAGCATCGGCTTTGAAACTGTAGCTGTTGGGGGCTAGTTTCGTCACCTTCACTCCCATATCAGCAATCAGCTGAATCAGGTTGTTGATGTCGAGAATGTTGGGGATGTTGTGCACAATCACCTCTTCGGGTGTGAGGAGGGTGGCACAAATGATTTGCAGCGCTTCATTCTTTGCGCCTTGTGGGGTGATTTCTCCGCTGAGGCGATGTCCGCCTTCGATTATGAATGATCCCATATTAAAAAATAGTCATAAGCCGTAAGTCGTAAGTCAATGTTTGAAAATCAAAGGCTTAATATTACGAGGTTTTTTATCTTAAATTGGCAAATTTACGATTTGGCACATTGGCTAATTGATTTATTTCCCGTGTTTCTTTATATTCATATTCACTTTAGGTTTCAAGCGAGGTAGATTGTCTTTTGATTCGAGTAAACGATGAGAACTTGTAGATAAACTGATTTTACCATTGGTGTATTCAGCCAGATCCTGAAAAATTTTGGCATCGTCCACGCTGTCTTTGTTCCACGACATATAGCTTTTCTTCATGTGGTTGGCAATCAACAAAATTAATTGCTCCCGTTCAGGTGAATCTTCAGGAAAATTATAAACTTTTTGAATCATGTTTTCAATTACGATGCCATAATGACGATAGCGTATGCGTCCAGACTTATAGGGAGCTGTATCAGGTCGTGTATAAAGATTTTCCTTTTTTACGATTTCGTAAGGATAGTCAATGTCGAGTTTGAAGTCTGCCATGATAGCCAAGTGATCCCACAATTTGTATTTGAAGTCTTCGACATTGCGAAGATGCGGAAACATGTTTCCCATCAGGTTAATAATGGTCTTGGCACAACGGGTACGTTCGGCACGGTCTTCGATGGTCAATGCATGATCTACCATATTTTGGATGTTTCGTCCATATTCTGGTAAAACAAGGTTTTTTAATCCGGTGAAGTATTCCATAGTTTAATTTGAGGTTTGGGTTTTACGTTATACGTTTTACGTGAATGAATCCTCATCAATCGATTTACTTGTGTTGATATAAGACGTAAAGCTTAGAACGTATCACTTATAACGTTTTTAATACTTTATCTTTTGGTGTGGTTGCTACAAATTCTTTCAAATAGAAAGGTTCGAAATAGGCCACATCCACAAATTGCTCTGCGTTGAAGGCTTTTTCTGCCAATGCAATCATATAATCAGCCAGCGGATGCTTGTCTTCCACAAATGTTGCATTCGGGTGCGAAAGTGATGCTTTGCATTTCTCGGCCCCGTTGCCAAAAAAGATGATTTTGTTGTTATCCAATAGTTCGCGATACGATGATTCGTCGATAATATCTGCCGAAATGGGTTTCAAAGCATTAAGAGCACGGTCATAGATGGCAGCATACACTTCCATTCGTCGGGCATCAATCATTGGGCAGAGCAACGCTTCTTCGTCGATGTTGAAGTCGAAGAGCAGTTCGCATGCCAAAACTTCGAGCGTGTTGATAGCAATCAACGGAATATCTTTGGCATAACAAAGACCTTTCGCTGTAGAAACTCCTATTCTTAATCCGGTATATGAGCCCGGTCCGCAGCTAATGGCTACCGCTTCGAGTGTTAAATCGTTGACTTTTGTGTATTCTATTGCCTCTTGCACAAAAACGCCGAGATGTGTAGCGTGCGTTTGTCCATCGTAGTTGTGTCGATTGAAAACAACCGTTCCATCTTTGGATAACGCAACTGAACATACAGACGTTGAGGTCTCAATATTGAGTATTACCGCCATTAAATTGGTGAGTGAATTTTTATACTATTTTGCTGAAAAGATGTAATCAGACTCCTAAACCTGTCTCTTTTATTTGGAGTTGAAGTGCAAAGTTATATTTTTTACAAACACAAACCGATTTATAAGGGATAAAAAACTATTTTTGCAAGAGAAATGAGAATAAATTATAGAAGTTAAACGAAGTAATGAGTAGTAATGAGTAGTAAAAAGTAGTAGTTTAGCCGTTGTAGTTGATTCCAACAGTAACTTCTATAACTCCGTTTAACGACAATAACTACTTTCAACTACAACAACTTCATAACTACACTAATCCCACAAGAATATGATTTTATCCATGACCGGTTTCGGCAAAGCTGTGGCAGAACTTTCATCTAAAAAAGTAACTGTAGAAATTAAATCAGTAAACAGTAAACAACTCGATTTGTCTACGCGTATACCTGGTGTGTATCGCGAAAAAGAGATGGAGATACGCAATGAATTGTCTCTGCAACTTGAGCGTGGAAAAATAGATTTCTCCATTTATATCGAAAACTTAGGCAAAGAGACTAATACTCAAATCAACCAATCGGTAGTGGAGGCCTATATTCAGCAAATCAAGCAGATTTCAGATAACACGGGTATACCATTGCCCGAAGATTGGTTTTCGGTGGTGCTGCGAATGCCTGAGGTGCTCAAAGCAGAAGTGCAGTCGTTCGACGAAGAGGAGTGGATGCTTGTTTATGAAGTTTTGAAAGAGGCCGTTACCCAGTTTAATGAATTTCGTCAGCAAGAAGGAGCTGGACTTCAACGGATGTTTATACAAAAAATTGAATCGATTGCATCACTGTTGAAAGAGGTAGAGCCTTATGATGCAGAACGCATCGAAAAAGTGAAATCTCGCTTACAGGAAGCTATCTCTAAACTCGAAAACGTCGATTACGATCGTAACCGCTTCGAGCAAGAGCTGATTTTCTACATCGAAAAACTGGATGTGAATGAAGAGAAACACCGCTTGAGTCATCATCTCAATTATTTTATCGAAACGATGGAGACCGGCAAAGGGCAAGGAAAGAAGTTAGGCTTTATCACACAAGAGATTGGTAGAGAAATCAATACCTTAGGCTCGAAATCGAACCACGCCGAAATGCAAAAAATCGTCGTCAAGATGAAAGACGAACTGGAACAAATCAAGGAACAGGTGTTGAATGTTCTTTAAGAAGTTATCGCTTCGCTAGGAGTTAAAGTAGTTAGAGGAAGGCGTATTTTGTAGTTCCCTTCTGTAATTTTTAAATTTGAAATTCGTAATTGAATAACCGTGCATAATAAAATTGTCATCTTTTCTGCTCCGTCAGGTTCAGGGAAGTCTACCATCATCAACTATTTATTGAAACAAAACCTCGGACTGGCCTTCTCGGTATCGGCTACCAGCCGTGCCCCACGCGGAACGGAGAAGCACGGTGTGGAGTATTATTTTCTTTCGCCTGACGAATTCAGAGCAAAGATAGCCAAGGACGAATTTCTGGAGTACGAAGAGGTTTACAAAGACCGCTACTACGGCACGTTGAAGTCGGAAGTTGAGCGCATCTTAGAGAGTGGTCATCATGCGATTTTCGACCTCGATGTAGTGGGTGGTGTAAATATCAAGAAATACTACGGCGACCGTGCTTTGGCGGTGTTTATTCAACCTCCGGGCATCGAAGAACTTCGTAAGCGACTTCACTTTCGCCAGACAGATTCTGCTGAAGTCATCGAGTCGCGCATTGCCAAAGCAGAATTCGAACTCGGTTTCGCACCGCAGTTCGATGTAGTAATTGTGAACGACGACCTTCATAAAGCCCAAACCGAAACACTGGCTGTGCTGCAGGATTTTTTTGAAAGCCCCTCCTTGGGAGGGGTTGGGGAGATCTTCAAATGAAAGCCCTCATATTTGCTGCCGGACTCGGTACGCGCCTCAAACCCTACACCGAATCGATGCCTAAGGCATTGGTGCCTGTAGCTGGTAAACCATTGCTGCAAATTACCATCGAAAAGCTGATTGCTGCCGGATTCAACGAAATCATTGTCAACGTACATCACTTTGCCGATCAGGTTATTCAGTTTCTCGACGACAACAACCGTTTTGGCATTCACATCGAAATCTCCGACGAACGTGGTCTCTTGCTCGAAACCGGTGGCGGTATCAAAAAAGCGTCTTCGTTTTTCGACGACGGTAAGCCGTTT
>JBAXGL010000202.1:0-4985 GCA_037139375.1 Bacteroidales bacterium
CCAGTTGAATGAAAAGATGAATATTGCTTTGTCTGGTGACAGTATCGTGATGTCAAACGGAATATGGAAAGATATTCAAATTGTATTCAAAGGAAATGGCAAAAAAGGAAAATACATCTCATTGAAAGCTGAAACTCCTGGCAAAGTACTTATTCAGGGAAAGTCATCACTTTCAATATCAGGCAATTGGCTGCACGTTTCAGGGCTTGTTTTTTCCAAAGGTTATACACCTAGCGAGACAGTTATTCTCTTCAAAACTTCGGATACCGATTATGCTTATAATTGTGTAGTTTCAAATTGTGTGATTGATAAATTTAATCAACCTTTTCGCGAAACAGTTGATAATTGGGTGGCTTTGTGGGGAAAAAACAACACAGTAGAAAATTGCTATTTTGGTGGAAAAACCAATGAAGGTACTACCCTAATTGTTTGCCCAAATGATTCGAACAGCGTTCACAATCGCCATTGGATTCATCGAAACTACTTCGGACCTCGTCCAAGACTGGGTTCTAATGGTGGAGAATCAATGCGTCTTGGAACTGGCGAAGTCTGCACCTTGAGTTCTGAGACAGTAGTAGAAGGCAACTATTTTGAACACAATCGTGGAGAAGTTGAAATTATCTCCAATAAATCATGCGATAATAAATTTCTGAATAACACTTTCTTCGAATCCGAAGGTAGTCTGGTGCTAAGACATGGAAATCGCGCAACGGTTTCAGGCAACTGGTTTATTGGCAATGGATTGCCTTTCACAGGCGGTGTACGAGTAATAAATGAAGGACACAAAATTTTCAATAATTACTTTTACAAATTGCGAGGCGATGAGTTTCGTTCACCACTCACCATTATGAATGCAATACCAGACTCCCCTCCGACAGGCTACGCGGCAGTTAAGGATGTAATTATTGCCAATAATTCATGGATCGATTGTGCTTTACCATGGAACTTCTGTGTCGGATTTGGCGAACGGAATCGCATTGTTACCCCCCAAAGTACGCAGATAATCAACAACATAGTCTATTGTCCAAACGACACCACTTTAATCAAAAGCTACGACAAAACAGATGGAATAACTTTTGCAAACAACCTAATGATAAGCAAAAAAGAAGTGACTTCCGAAAAAGGAGCTGTTTCAGGTGAAATTCTAAAATCACAACTAAATGGAATCGAATTAGTTTTCAGCAAATCTCAGGCTCAGAAGGTTCCGTTTATATCTACCGATATTATGGGTCAGCCCCGTACCAACACTGTCGTCGGAGCATTTCAAGATAAAGGTGAAAAAGCAAAAACTGAAATTGCAAGTGCAAAAAATTGTGGCCCGCGGTGGTACAAACCTGATTTGACACCTGTGAAGAAGGAATTTGCAAAAGGTAAAACGATTAAGGTAGAAGCTGGAACTGATAATTTATTCGATGCTGTTTTGAAAGCTCAACCAGGTGATATCATCATGTTAAATGAAGGCGAGCATATACTTACGAAAACCATCATTTTCAATAAAAGTCTAACAATCACTTCTTCTTCAAAATCAGCGTCTAAGCCTGTAATTAAAATGGAAGGAGCTAACATTGAAAATCCGCTTTTTGAAATTTCTTCGGATGTGTATTTGCGCTTTAAAGGCTTAAAAATTGATGGAGAAGGTGACAATAAACTCAAAAACAAACCTAAATATGCATTTGCAACTGGTGAACACGCATTAGGCTACTCATTGTTCATCGACAATTGCGAAATTTTTGATTTCAATACACAAGGTGGTTCTGTATTCAACAGTTTATATTGCACTATGGCAGATTCGATAGTAGTGAAAAATTCAGTAATTCGTGATTCGTACAGCGGCTTCAATCTTAATAAAGAAAAGGAAGATGGTCGTTACAATGCAGAAACAGTAATTTTCAGCAACTCAGTTTTTGCCAACCTAGCAGATTATGCGATTGATTACTATCGCGGTGGATTCGACGAATCAACAATTGGTGGTTCGCTTTCAATCAATCATTGTGTTTTCGATTCGGTTGGAATTTCGAAAAAAGAGTCAATCTTGAAGCTTTCAAGAATTATGTTTGTAAAAATCAACAATTCAATTTTTTCCAACTCTTCGGTAAAATCTTCGATGTTGCTTTGGGGTTTATACGACAAAGCATCCAGATGTTGCTTTTATAACTGTCCAAAACCCGAAACAATTAAAGGTGCACGAATAACCAATCCGACTTTCGACAATCCGCTTTTTATGCCTAAAACGTATTCAATTTCAGCAAAATCCACGCTGAAAGGCAAAGCTGTAGATGGTTCTAATATCGGGTTAAGAAAATAATATTCAATTAATTACAAATCGCTTCTTTATGAATACAATAAAAATTCTGTCGTTTTCTTTGTTTTCGATTTTCATTTTATCGACAAATGTTGTTGCTGGGAAATCACACAAAAAGGCCGATGTAAAAAATCCTGTGAATCAGATAAATGCCAATATAATTCGTGCTGAAAAACCACGGGTTATTCATTTGGCGGATAGTTTCTTAACACTGAAACCGGTAACCGTTACTTCGTATACCTGCCCACGAAGTACTGGTGGGATTCACGATTATTACTCCGAAGCAACTTACTGGTGGCCTGACCCTAAAAATCCAGATGGACCATACATTCGAAAAGATGGACAGAACAATCCTGCCAATTTCGATTTTCACCGTCAGGCTATTGGTGATTTCTCGTGGGCAATTGGCACACTGACTTCAGCTTATTTATTAACCGGAAAAACAGATTATGCCGAAGCGGCAGTGAAACATTTGAAAGCGTGGTTTGTAAATCCTGAAACCATCATGAATCCGAATTTTCTTTATGCACAGGCAATTAAAGGTGTGAATACCGGTCGTGGCATTGGCATTATTGATGGAATTCCATTTATCGAAGTCACGAAATCAATTCAGGTATTGGAAAATACTCCATTTTTATCAAAAACTGACGATCAAACCATTCATGCGTGGTTTAAATCATTTATGACATGGCTTAACACCCATCAGTACGGAAACGATGAGATGAATGCTAAAAACAATCATGGAACTTGGTGGCACACACAGGTGGCTGCTTATGCACGATTCGTTGATGATAAAGAAATACTGGAAAAATGCCGCAAACATTATGTTGAAATTTTACTTCCAACTCAAATGGCACAAGATGGCAGTTATCCGCTTGAAATTGAGCGCACTAAACCATACTCATACGAACTTTTCAATCTGGATGGAATGACAACTTTAACATGGCTTTTGACAGACAAAGATTTCGATGGATTGAATTTCACCCTTTCGGATGGACGTGGAATGAAAAAGGCCTTTGATTTTATAAAACCATTCGTTATCGATAAGAATAAATGGCCTTTCAAAAAAGATATTCTGTTTTGGGACGAACAACCAGGACGACGACCGTTCATGTTTTTTGCGGCTATTTCTCAGCAAAAACCAGAATGGATTTCGATTTGGGAAAAATGCAGTGCTGCTTTCCCAAGCGACGAAAGCAAACGGAATATGCCGCTCAAAAATCCAATTCTTTGGATTGGACTTACTACTCCTCTTAAGTAGTAAAACTCAGGAAGGGTATAATTTAACCACATATGATTGATTGTTAAACATTTAACTTTCAGTTCCAATAAGAAATCAATGAAATTATGAAATACAATTTAATTATCATATTATCACTATTCTTGCTCTCTGGGCATGCAAAGCCTACTACCCAACCTGATTGGATTAAGAGAGCCATTTCACGATCGGAAGAGCAGCTACTTTCGGCTGCCGATAAATTCGAAAATTCAAAGAAATGTCCTCGTTCATTCGAGAATAATTCAATCACACTAGTAGGAATCAATGATTGGACATGTGGTTTCTTCCCAGGATCACTTTGGTACATCTACGAGTTAACTGGAAATGAAAAGCTTAAACAAAAAGCAGTTCTATATACCGAACTTCTCAATCTTGCTCAATACAGGAAAGACACCCATGACTTAGGATTTATCTTAAATTGCAGCTATGGCAATGGGTATAGAATAACAGGGAATGAAGCGTACAAAAAAGTAATAATCAATGGTGCAAATTCATTAATGACTCGATTTCACTCCAATGTAGGCTTGATAAAATCATGGGATAAAATCAAATGGCAATACCCTGTAATTATTGACAACATGTTAAACCTCGAGTTTCTTTATGAGGCAGGTAAATTAGCCAATGATACAAATATGCAAAAAGTATGTGTCTCGCATACTGACAAGACATTGGAAAACCATTTTCGCGCTGATTACAGCTGCTTTCATGTGGTTGATTACGACAGTATTACAGGTAAAGTAATCAAAAGAGGCACTCATCAAGGATATAGTGATTGTTCATCGTGGGCAAGGGGTCAGGGTTGGGCATTATACGGATATACGATGATGTATCGTGAAACCAAAAATCCTAAATATCTTGAACAAGCACAAAAAGTGGCTTCGTTTATCTTTCAACATCCCAATCTACCCAAAGACAAAATTCCATACTGGGATTTTGATGCTCCGAAAAGCCCGAATGAGCCAAGAGATGCCTCAGCAGCAGCTATTTATGCATCAGCTCTGATAGAACTAAGTTCTTTTACAATTACGAAAAATGATTATCTTAAAACGGCAGAAACAATATTACGAAACTTGTCTTCGCCTGAGTATTTGGCAAATAAAGGTGAAAATGGTCTATTCATTTTAAAACATTCTACTGGGAATTGGCCAAGTAAATCAGAAATTGATGTACCACTCAATTATGCAGACTATTACTATTTAGAAGCACTAAGTAGATATATCAATGCAAAGAACATAAAATAAAAAACATGAAAAAACTCATTCTGATCGTCTTTGCTTTCCATTGTTTTTTATCTGGATATACCCAGCCAATTAATAACACCACCCAAAACGACAAAATGAGTTGGTGGCGCGATGCACGATTTGGTATGTTTATTCATTGGGGTCTATATGCTGTGCCTGCAGG
>JBAXGL010000203.1:0-4877 GCA_037139375.1 Bacteroidales bacterium
TCTACGTGACGCTCTACACGGAGCGAAAGTGTTTCGAGACCTTGCAACAACAAGAATGCGTTGAACGGACTAAGTGCATTTCCGTAGTCGCGCAGACCTTCTACACGAGCACGGATGATAAATGCGATGTTGCCAAACGGACCATCAGTTCCAAATACATCCCAGAATTTCAATCCGTGGTAACCTTCGGATGGTTCAGTGAATTGAGGGAATTTACCGTTGCCCCAATTGAAGTTTCCACCGTCAACAATCACACCACCCACGCTGGTTCCGTGTCCGCCAATCCATTTGGTAGCCGATTCTACAACGATGCTAGCACCGTGCTCCAACGGACGGAAAAGGTATCCACCTGCTCCGAAGGTATTGTCTACGATCAATGGAATATCGTGTTTTTTAGCAACTGCTGCGATGGCTTCGAAATCTGGAATGTTGAATTTCGGGTTACCGATTGTTTCGAGGTAAATCGCTTTTGTTTTGTCGTCAACCAATTTATCGAAATCTTCTGCTTTGTCGCCATCCACAAATTTCACTTGAATGCCGAGGCGTTTAAATTGAACTTTGAACTGGTTGTACGTTCCACCATACAAGTAAGAGGTCGATACAATGTTTTCGCCCGATTCCACAATGTTTGTAATGGCAAGGAACTGAGCCGACTGACCCGATGCAGTAGCCAAAGCAGCTACGCCACCTTCGAGCGCAGCAACGCGTTTTTCGAACACATCGGTCGTTGGGTTCATCAAACGGGTGTAGATGTTACCAAACTCTTTGAGTGCAAAAAGGTTTGCACCGTGCTCAGCATTTTTGAACACATACGATGATGTTTGATAAATAGGCACAGCGCGTGAACCTGTGGTTGGGTCAGCCACCTGACCAGCGTGCAATTGCAACGTTTCGAATTTCAAATTTTGTGCAGACATTGTTTTATATGGTTTAAATGTGAATAATCATACTGCAAAGATAGACGGTCTGAAAGTGATGACCAATACCTCCGATTGGGTAATGTACTACTTAAAATTAGGTATATTGATGGAATTTTATCACAAAAATGTTCGAAATGAATCATTTATCTGCGCAATCTGCGGGTAACAAATCCTACAACGCCAACTTGACCATCACCTCTTCGTAGTCGTATTGTAGATCGGGGTGGAGAGCCTCCAGCAGCTTTCGAATCTTAAAAAACTGGCGGGTGTAAATTTTCTCAATTACGCTGTTTTTGCTACGGGGGATTGGCATGGCACGCAATTTTTGGCAAAAATAGATATGAAGATCTACTTCCGTGCGTTTTTGCCCCGAATATTTTGCGTATTTAGCCACAATTCGGAGTATCTTTTGAAGTGATTTCTTGGTTTGCGAAATATTCCGTCGGTTGATTTCTTTAAAAAGCCCATCTACTTCTTTACATACACCTTCAATAAAAGCTGGTTCGTCGTCTGCCTCAAACAACAAGTAGGAGAGTAGCTCTTTGTTCTCCTTCTTATATTTAATGAGCCGGATACACAAATCCATCACTACTTCGGGCGGAAGGTGATTAAGTTCGTTACGGAGTTCGCTAAGCGATGCGGCTTTCATCTGTTTCGTTGTTTTTAAAATGGTTTTGCAAATGTATTGTTTTTATCTCAAACTTTCTTTTTGAAATTATTTCGTGCCAATTTAAACAAATCAGACCGAATATGTTCGATTTATTTGTAAATACCCTATTTTGATGATAAATTTGCAAACCCTAAACGTAAACCGTCGATTTCTATGAGTTTAAGTTTTGGGGAACTTAATAAATCAACCAAAATATGCCTCAAATTTCAGAACGCGGCGTCATCATGCCGGCTTCACCTATTCGTAAATTAGTGCCGTTGGCCAACAAAGCCAAAGCTAAAGGAGTGACGGTTTACCATCTTAATATTGGTCAACCCGACCTGCCAACACCAGAAGTAGGACTAGAAGCCATTCGCAACATCGATCGTAAAATATTGGAATACAGCCCAAGTGAAGGTATCGCCTCGTTGCGCGAAAAGCTGGTGCATTATTATGCCAAATTCAACATCAACGTTACAGCCGATGAGATTATCATCACCACCGGTGGTTCCGAAGCTGTTCTCTTTGCTTTCATGGCGTGCCTCGATCCGGGTGATGAGATTATTGTTCCTGAGCCTGCCTATGCCAACTATATGGCGTTTGCCATCTCTGCTGGTGCAGTCATTCAAACTTGTCCATCTTCCATAGAAGAGGGATTTGCATTGCCATCAGTCGATAAATTTGAGGCGTTGATTACACCTCGTACAAAAGGTATATTGATTTGCAATCCAAACAATCCAACAGGTTATCTCTATACACAAAAAGAGATGAATCAGATTCGCGATTTGGTAAAAAAATACGATTTGTTCTTGTTTTCAGATGAAGTGTACCGCGAGTTTTGCTACACCGGAGCACCTTATATATCTGCATTTCACCTCGATGGCATCGAAGACAATGTGGTGTTGATCGACTCCGTGTCGAAACGTTACAGCGAGTGTGGAATCCGTGTAGGAGCATTAATCAGCAAGAACAAAACCGTCCGCGACAGTGTGATGAAGTTCTGTCAAGCACGCCTTAGCCCACCATTGATAGGTCAGATTTGTGCAGAAGCATCGCTTGATGCACCCGACGAATATCTGTTGCAAACCTACAACGAATATGTGGAGCGACGCAAATTCTTGATCGACGGTTTGAATCGTATTCCGGGATGTTACTCACCGATTCCAATGGGTGCTTTTTACACAGTGGCTCGACTGCCTGTTGACGATGCAGATAAGTTCTGCTCTTGGTGTCTCGAAGAGTTTCAATACGAAGGACAAACCATATTTATGGCACCAGGTTCGGGTTTCTATACCACACCTGGATTAGGCCGCGACGAAGTACGTATTGCCTATGTTTTGAAAAAAGATGATTTAGCGAAGGCGTTGATTGTGTTACAAAAAGCGTTGGAAGCTTATCCGGGAAGAACAATCTAACCGATATAGTGCGTCATACGTAAATCTATGAATTTAGAATTATTTATAGCCAGAAAGATACATTTCGGGACAACGGGGGAGAAACGAGTTTCTCCCCCTGCTGTTCGTATTGCAATGATAGGCATTGCACTCGGTTTGGCAGTTATGATTCTGTCTGTATCTATTGTCATTGGCTTTAAAAAAGAGGTTCGAAACAAGGTTATCGGTTTCGGGTCTCACATTCAGGTTACTCATTTCGATAGTAATAGTTCTTACGAAATGCAACCCATCAAAGTAAATGACACTTTGATGAATGAAATTAAGAAAACTTCAGGCGTAAGTCATATCCAACGATTTGCCACTAAACCTGGAATTATTAAACTAGATAACGAATTTCAAGGAATTGTTCTAAAAGGTATATCGAAAGAGTATGATTGGCAATTTTTTCAGAAAAACCTGATTGCAGGTGAATTAATCTCAACTACAGGAAATTCGCCAACAAACGATGTGATGATTTCTAAAACTATTTCCGATAAATTGAATTTGAAAGTAGGTGATACATTTCTTACCTATTTTGTCGAGAATAATCTGAGAGTTCGGAAATTTACTATTAAAGGGATATACCAAACTAATTTTACGGAATACGACAAGGTCTTTGTTTTGGCTGATTTACTGCATATTCAGAAGCTAAATGGATGGTCTGCAGATCAATCAGGTGGTGTCGAAGTGCTAGTGAATGATTTTGACAAATTAGATGAGATAACTGCTGATCTTTCTGACAAACTCACCAATCGAATTTTGAAATTAGGGAATTACTATTATGTGAAATCTATCAAAGAGTTGAATCCTCAGATATTTAGTTGGCTAGAACTATTGGATATGAACGTTTGGATAATTCTTTTTTTAATGGTTTCAGTCGCAGGATTCACCATGATTTCTGGGCTTCTGATAATTATTCTCGAACGTACCAATATGATTGGTGTCCTTAAAGCAATGGGAGCTAACAATGTCAGCATTCGCAAAGTCTTTTTATATGTATCTTTTTTCCTTATTGGTCGTGGGATGCTTTGGGGCAATCTTATCGGATTAACATTAGCATTCTTGCAACAGCATTATCACATTGTATCACTTAATCCAGAAGTATATTATCTCACAGCCGTGCCAATCGACTTAAATTGGTTTTATCTGCTTTTGCTTAATTTGGGTGCACTTGCTATTTCTATGCTAATGCTTATTGGACCATCTTATCTCATTTCAAAAATCCGACCTGCAGAGTCTATTCGATTTGAGTAGGTTTTTTGCGGAATTAAATAAAGTAGATAGTTTAATAATGATGTTATACAAGACCTTTTTTTTATTTCTAAATCCAATAATATTCTGTAGATTTGCAATAATATTATTAGTTGTAACTAAGAACTTCCATTAAAATAAACATTGTGAGTATATTAAAACAGGGAATACCTATCGGAATAGCTTGTGATCATGCTGGTTTCGAATTAAAACAATATTTGCTTGAGGTTTTTAAACAAAAGAAAATTGCCGTAAAAGATTTTGGTACAAATTCTACTGATAGTGTTGATTATGCCGATTATGCGCATCCATTGGCTTTGGCTGTAGAAAATGGAGAAGTATATCCAGGAATTGCTATTTGTGGAACTGGAAACGGTATAAATATAACCCTAAACAAGCATCAGGGAATTCGTGCAGCTCTCTGCTGGAGCGTTGAGATTGCTCATTTAGCACGACAACACAACGATGCGAATATATGCACTTTGCCTGGTCGATTTATTACTAAGGAAGAAGGTCTTTTTATAACCGATACTTTCCTGAAATCTGATTTCGAAGGTGGACGTCATCAGTGTAGAATTGATAAAATGCCAGTAACGGAATAATATTTTTCGACGATAATTTTAA
>JBAXGL010000204.1:0-4823 GCA_037139375.1 Bacteroidales bacterium
AAAAAAATGGATTTAGAAAGAGATGTAAATCTGGGAGAGTTTTTACAAAAGCTTTAACAATGTACGACAAAAAACCTGAGCGACTTTTTTAATAATATCTACTTTTGGATTGAAATGTAATAAATGCTATTTTCAAATTTTATTTCAGGCTGTATCTATTAATCAATTCGGATAATATTGAAGGAAATATCTTATCGAGCAGATATGTATTTTTACCACAGCACAATGTAAGGGTTTTATTGGTTTTTGAAGCAGATTTTATGTATTTTATATTAACAATGTATTGTCTGGAAACGTGCTCAAATTGATTGGAAGACAACAACTTATTGAGTTGAGTCAGATTATATCTTACTATTTTATTTGATTCGTCGGTAAGGCATATAATTGAATAACGTTTTGCTGTTTTAAAGTAAATGATTTCATTTGGTTCGACAAATATTTCACCAGAATCGGTTAATAAACATAGTTTATTTTCAATCTCAACCGACTGAATTTTATTTATAATATTATCTTTAAATTGAAATACTTTCTTTATTGCTTTGTCAAGTTCAGCTGGGTCAACTGGTTTGTCTATATAATCAACAGCAGCAAGTCTCAATGCCTTCTGAATAAACTCAGCCCTTTTATAGGCTGATACAAAAACAACAGGTGTCTGATTCAATTGTTGACGCAATGTTTCTAACATTTCCAATCCTGTCATGCCAGGCATTTCTACATCGAGTAGTATTACATGAAATATTTGTTTCCGAAGTAAAAACAAAGCTTCTGAAGGGGTGGAAACTAATTGAATTTCTAATTCAGGATATAATTCTGATAATAAACTAGCCAAATATAAACGAGCCTTTTCTTCGTCATCTACAATCAATACTTTCTTGTTTTCGTACATTTTATTTTCAATTTTATTTTTTTAAATAAATTTATATTCGAATGGAACAAAAAACTCTACTTTTGTACCCAATGAAATCCCATCAACATCTTCTAAATCAGAAATTTTTTGATATATGTGTTTTTCATTTAATTGATTATAAAAATCAAGTTGAGCTTGTATTAACTTCAATCCCTGACCATTTCCATGTGTTCCTAATTCATGGGCTCGTTTTCTGCCAATTCCATTGTCAGTAATTGTCAATAGAATACCATATTTAAATTCACAAATATTGATTTCAAGGTATCCATTTCCATTTTTATGTACTAATCCATGTCTAATAGCATTGTCACAATAAGTATGAAGTGTCATTGTTGGAATCATTATATTTAGCAAAACATCTTCGCCTACTATTATTTTATATTCAAATTTGTCTCCGAAACGCATTTTTTCCAACTCAATATATTTCTGGATATACTCCAACTCGTCTCTTAATGAAATATAATTTTTATCTGCATTAGCCAAGGTTAAACCAGTAAATTTAGAAAATACAGATATATAGTGTCCGGCTTTTAACTTATCTGTCATTGCAAAATAGCCAATGGCACTTAATACATTTTTAGTGAAATGAGGTATAACTTTGGATCGTAAGGTGCTCAATTGAAGCTCATTTTCTAGTTTTGTTCTCTTTATTGCATCCATTTTTTTCTCTTGATTTTGGCTCACAAAATAGCGTGTTATAAAAACGATTACGATGGTAAAAATAAGGAGATAGGTTAACTTTGCATACCAGCGCAGCCAAATTGGTGTCATTATTTCGAAAGTTGGAGAATATGCAATTTTAGACCAATGTTCGCCATCTAAACTACATTTTACTTCAAAACAGTATTTACCATAATTCAAATTAGTGTAATCTACTGATTTTGAACTTACTTCATTTGACCAGTTTTCAGAAAATCCTTTCAATCGAAATTTAAATCGCAATGATTTTGGTGCTGTTATAGAATTTGCAAGATATTCAATTCGGATGAATTTATAACTTGGGTCAATATCAATTCGGGGTTTTAGCAAAAAGTCTTTATGCCAAGTGATAATATCTTTTGAATATGAAATACTTTCAACACGAATATTTGGGATGAATTGTTTTTGGGATTGGACTAATTTTTCGGGACTAAATTTCATCACCGATATGGCAGTACACATCCATACATCAGCATTATGATCTTCGAAAAAAGCATTCTGACCTGATTCTAAGCCAGTAAAACCTCCGTCATATCCAATTTTCCAAACTTCGGGATGAATCAAATTATCTTCAATATGAATGACTCCTAAGCCATCTACTGTACCACATAATAAGTATTTGTTGTGCCAGACAATCAACGATGTAATCATTCCTTTTATTTGCGGTGCTACCCTAAATTCATTGCCTTCTGGCAATTCTACATAGACACCTTTATTAGTTCCTTTCCAGAGACGTCCTTTATTATCGGTCGACATACTGACTACGCCTTCATAATCCCTACTTTTTGTGTCAGTTTTAATGCTATCACCTTGCAAAACACCTTGACCTCTAAAACCACCAACGCGTATTGCAGCTTTTGAATCCTTTGTTATAGATATCGGAAATCCAACTTTCCAAGGGATAAATTTATGATTTTTGCCGTAATCGATATTTAAACCTTTTAAGTTTTCTTTCGGTTTAATACCCGAATAATAAATATGTTGACCTTGTTCATCAAAAAATGCAGAAAGACATGTAGATGTTTCTGTATTGATGCATTTTCCATTTTTGTAGATTAATAATCCTCCCCCGTTCGGTATAAATAGTGTTCCATCCTTACTTTTTGAAGCAGCCATATACTGACGAGCCCAGTCGTGGTGTAATTTATTCATTGCTAATAAATTATTCCTTCTGTCCGTACGCCAAAGGCCCCAACCATAGCTGCCAAACCACATATTATGATTGTTATCTTCCAAAATACTCCAAATATTGTCCGGGCTAGCCAAATTCAATTTAATTTCTTCAAAATTCAGGTTGAAGTAATTGTATAAACCATTATTGGTGGTAATCCATAAATTTCCTTCACGATCAATATATGTTTTTTCCAACCAATAAAGGCTTGAGCCAAAATAATGTGTTTGCCCTGTGGATAAATGAGGATTATATAACTCATCAAAATACAATATTGATTTATTAGGAAGAACAGCAAAGTCAGGTCTAACTGCATTGGGTTTATACACGTGATTCGAAACTATTCCTTGATATTCAACTTTATTAACATTTATGTTGTATTTTTCAATTGAATGGACTTTAGTTTTCAGCAAAAAAAGTTCATTGGATTTACTCTCAAATAAGCCGAAATCATATTTAGATCTAAATTTTACTAATAGATTTACTTTCATTCAATATTTACGATAAACAGCATTGGAGGTTACAATATAATCATTGCTAATGGTTAAAATATTATTGTCAATCTTTTTCCAAACTCTAAATGTCTTTGATTTAATATTCCAAATCAAGTGTAGTCTAAAATTCTCATCATTGGAAAAACGATTGGGATTTGAAAAATTCATCAACATTATTTCATCCTTTGAAATTTCAAAACTCTGAACACTACAATTGTTTAATGTGAGGCTATCTGGAATATATACATGTTCTAACCGATCGTTTTCATGTAGAATCACAAATTGCGAATTCAGGAAAAACAACTTCTTGTTCCCCCATTCCCCAATATTGTGGATTTCGCCCACCGGAATGCCATCTTCGTGAGTGTAATTTTTAAACGAGATTCCGTCATATCTACTCACACCACCTTTAGTTCCAAACCACATATAGCCATCCCTGTCCTGAAAAGCGCACAAAACCTGCATTTGTACCAATCCGTCACGTGTGGTGTAGTAACGGAAGGCATAGTTGTGAGTGAGGTGTGGTGCAGCGTTGAGGCTAAGCAGTTCGATGATTAGAAATAATATGACTAGAAAATATTTCAATGTGATTGTTATTATTTTGATTGTAAAAATATCAATTAGTTTTGATAAAAACAATTAGTTCCGGCAAATATTTTTCACCGGAACTAATTCAACTTAAAACAAAAACAACAAAACGGAAAATTTTAAACTACAAAACACTATTGTTCTTTTACAAATTTCTTGATTGCGAAAATACTTCCTTTTCCGAATTTAACTAAATAAACCCCTGATGGTAAGGTTGAAGTTTGAACAACCACATTTTTTATTAGATTGGCACTATATACAACTTGCCCCATTAAATTTACAATTGAAATGTCTGTTTCACCATCGAAATCAATTTTCAATTCATTTCTCACAGGATTTGGATACATTTTGATTGACTCCAACATAGCTGGTGAATGAATGGCTGTATTTGTGATTTTAATTATATTGGATGGTTCGGAAACACAACTTGAATTAGAAACAAGTACATAGTATTCTTCATTCGCCAATACGTTATAATCCTGATTAACAGCTCCAATAATTGCTCCTTTACTATTATACCATTGATTTCCAGTAGTTGAATTTGAATGTAAAACATTTTCATACATCTTTGGAATTAATGTAATCGTTGGACTTATTGGTTTGGCATTAACAGTTATTGCAAGCGATGAAATAGTACTCCAATTGCAATCATTCTTGGCTTTCACGGTAATGTTACCAGAAAGTGCTGTATTGCTAAAATCAACCTTGATTTCGTTCGTGGTGCTTGTACCACTAGCTCCTGTTGGTAATGTCCATTCGTAACTCAATGCATTATCAACTGCAGGTATGCTGTAAGTAACTCCCGTTGAACCAGCACAAAGTGTGGTAGTTCCAGAAATGCTTCCTATTGTTCCAACTAATGGTTTCACGGTAATAGCCTGACTAACAACCGCTGTTTCGTTGCAATCGTTTTTGGCTTTCACGGTGATATTACCCGAAAGTGCTGTATTGCTAAAGTCAACCT
>JBAXGL010000205.1:0-4810 GCA_037139375.1 Bacteroidales bacterium
CAATACTGTTTTATGATACAGAGATTTACGCTCTGTATTTTTTTGTGAAAGCGAAATGTATAAAGTCTTTCGTTTCACCATTGTAAGGTATTAGTTTTATTTGCGACAAAATTCATTTATGAATGATCAATTGATAAAAACACTCAATTTATCCGATTTACAAACGGGTGATGAGGGTGTGATCACAAAAGTAATGGGGCACGGTTCGTTTCGTCGGCGCATCACCGAAATGGGTTTTGTGAAGGGGAAAAAGGTGAAGGTCATCAAAAACGCTCCGTTGCTCGATCCTGTTGAATACGAAATAATGGGCTATCATGTGTCGTTGCGTCGCAGCGAGGCAAAGTTGATTGAAATAGCTCACATTGCCGATCGAAAATCTGCAGCACAACTCATCTATAGCGGTACGTTTGCCGAAAAAGCCCTGCAAACCATCCAACAAAAGACCAAAACAATCAACGTGGCATTGGTCGGTAACCCCAATTGCGGAAAGACGACTTTGTTTAATTACGCCTCTGGTTCGCACGAAAAAGTAGGAAACTACAGTGGTGTGACGGTAGATGCCAAGACGGCCTATATCCTGCAAAACGGTTACACAATCAACATTGTCGATTTGCCAGGCACCTATTCTATATCCGAATACACACCCGAAGAGTTGTACGTTCGCGAGCATATATTCAACGAAATTCCGGATATCGTCATCAACGTAGTCGATTCGTCGAGTCTCGAGCGGAATCTGTTTCTCACCACGCAGTTGATAGATATGAATATCAAGGTGGTGATGGCGCTCAATATGTATGATGAACTCGAGAAATCGGGCGCAAAATTCGACTACAAGATGTTGGGTAAAATGATTGGGATTCCGATTGTGCCTACCGTTGCAGCAAAAGGTCGAGGCATCGAAGAGTTGTTCAACGAAGTGATTGAGGCGTTCGAAGACAAGAGTCCCGTGGTTCGCCATGTGCACATCAATTATGGTGAAGAGGTGGAAGAGTCTATCCACAAATTGCAAGAAGAGTTGTGGAAAAATAAAGAAATCACCGACCGCTATTCATCGCGATTTTTATCCATAAAACTGCTCGAAAACGACCGCATTTTTCGTCGCATGATTGACGAATTGCCTAATGGTAAAGAGATTCAACAGGTGGCATCGAAGCAGGTGCAACGTCTCGAAAAATCGTTTAAGGAGCATGCCGAATCCATCATCACCGATGTGAAATACGGTTTTATTGCTGGAGCATTGAGCGAAACATTCGTGCCAAGTAGCGATACAAACCGAACGAACACTTCGAAACTTGATGCGCTTTTGACACACAAATACCTCGGATTTCCGATTTTCATCTTCTTTATGTGGTTTATGTTTCAAACCACTTTCACGCTTGGTAGTTATCCGATGAATTGGATTGATGCTGGTGTAGCGTGGGTGGGTAATTTAGTGTCGTCGCAGTTATCGCCAGGTTCGCTGCGCGATTTGTTGGTGAATGGCATTATTGGCGGAGTAGGTGGCGTGGTCATTTTCTTGCCAAATATTTTGTTGCTCTTTTTCTTTATTTCGTTGATGGAAGATACGGGCTACATGGCACGTACCTCTTTCATTATGGATAAGTTGATGCACAAAATCGGTTTACACGGCAAGTCGTTCATCCCTTTGTTGATGGGTTTTGGCTGCAATGTGCCAGCTGTGATGGCAACTCGAACGCTGCAAAGCAAAAAAGACCGACTGCTGACGATGCTCATCACACCTTTCATGTCGTGTAGCGCGCGATTGCCAGTGTATGTGCTGTTGATTGGTGCATTCTTTCCTAAAAATCAGGGGTTGATGTTGTTTCTGATTTATACGATTGGTGTTGGCATAGCAGTAGTGACGGCTCTGATTATGAATAAACTATTCTTTGCAAACCGAGATGAGCCTTTCGTGATGGAACTTCCTCCTTATCGGATACCGACGTTTAAAAACGCCACCATTCACATGTGGCATAAGGCGGTGCAATACCTCAAAAAGATGGGCTCGATGATTTTGATCGCATCTGTGTTGATATGGGCTTTAAGTTATTATCCAAAAAATATTTCGTATTCTAAAAATTACGATGCGCTGAAATCGAGTGTCGAAAAAAATCCATCGTTAACACCTGCTGTTCGCGACAGTGCAGCTAAAATATTAGATTTGGCTAAAGAATCGGAACGACAAGAGAAAAGCTATATTGGTCAGCTCGGGCATTTTGTTGAACCGGTGCTTCGTCCACTTGGTTTCGATTGGAAAATTGGTGTCAGCCTTATCACTGGCATGGCTGCTAAAGAGATTGTGATAAGTACGATGGGAATTCTCTATCAAGCCGATATGGATGTGGATGCGAGTTCTGGGCATTTGAGTTCGAAATTGCAAGAGCAGAAGTTTCAGAATGGTAGTCGGGTGGGAGAGACCGTTTTTACGCCTTTGGTGGCCTTTGGATTGATGATTTTCATCCTGATTTATTTCCCTTGTATTGCTGTGGTAGCCGCTATTCGCAAAGAAGCTGGATGGGGTTGGGCAACTTTCTCGATGCTTTATACGACGGGCGTTGCTTGGCTTTTGGCACTTTTGGTTTATCAGGTGGGAAGGTTGTTTTTTTGAGTAACTGAGTAACTGAATAACTGATTAATAGGGGGAAGATGACACAAGATATATTTGTATTCGTGTTGATTGCATTAGCAACAGTTTTTGCGGTGTGGAAATTGTATCAAAAATTTCGACCCAAAGCGGAAGAAGTTTGCGAAACAAACCCGTCGGGTTGCACTGGTTGCGGCGAAGATTGTCCGCTGAAGGATGTGAAGCATGGCAAAACGGGCGTTCCTAAATGAAGCTTTACGTTAAAAATATGGTGTGCAACCGATGCAAAATGGTTGTTGAGTCGGAGTTGCAGAAACTCGGTTATCAACTGTCGTCGGTTGAGTTGGGCGAAGTCGATGTGAAAGGCGAGGTATCTGATTTGCAAAAGGAGGGTATTAAAAACCATTTGCAATCGCTCGGTTTTGAGTTGATTGACGACCGAAAAAGCCGTACCATTGAAAAGATAAAATCGTTGATTATCGAACTTATTCATCATCAAGATGGTCATTTGCGAATGAACCTTTCGGACTATCTTTCGCATCACCTTTCGCAGGAATACAGTGTGTTAAGCAATCTGTTTTCGGAGGTTGAGGGCAAAACGATTGAGAAATATTACATTCACCAAAAGATTGAAAAAGTGAAAGAACTCATTATCTACGATGAACTCTCTTTCAGCGAAATAGCAGACCGATTAAACTACAGCGGTGTGTCGCACTTGAGCAATCAATTCAAAAAAGTGACTGGATTTACCCCTACCTATTTCAAACAATTGAAATCTCGCAAAAGGCAACAAATTGACGAGATTTAATTTTACAAATTCTACCCATAATTGTGCAAAGCAGATTTTGAAATTGTCGCTTATCTTTGTGCTTTCATTGTAATCTCACTCTATTATGGACTATATCTATAAATTTGCATTGGCATTCGGACAGCTTGCCCTCGAAATGGCTCCTTGGTTGTTCCTCGGATTTGTGTTTGCTGGACTGTTCAAAGCTTGGTTTCCAGATAAATGGACAGACGAATACCTTTCGAAACCCACTTTTGCATCCGTTATATGGGCTTCGGTGTTGGGGGTGCCACTGCCACTCTGCTCGTGCGGGGTTCTACCAATGGCCGTTTCGTTACACAAGAAAGGAGCATCGAAAGGTGCAGTCAACTCGTTTCTGATTTCTACACCACAAACCGGTATAGATAATATATTGGCGACATATTCTCTACTGGGATTACCATTTGCCATTGCGCGTCCGGTTATTGCTTTTCTGAGTGGGATTTTCGGCGGTGCTGTCATGAATTGGTTCACCCGAAATGACCCCAAGCCAATTGTAAAACATGATATTTCGTGTGCCGATTCTCCTAAACAAAAGAGAAGTGTTTGGTATGCGTTGGAGTATGGGTTTACAGATCTGTTTAAAGAGATGTATGGTTGGTTGCTCGTTGGTTTGGCGTTGGCTGCGTTGCTCAATTTGGTGTTGCCCGACGATTTGTCGTCGCTGTTTGAGCAATATCCAGGTTCTGACATGTTACTGGCGTTGCTAATTTCTGTACCTATGTATATTTGTGCTACGGGTTCTATCCCTGTAGCGCTCGTGTTGTTACTTAAAGGCTTTTCACCCGGTGCGGCCATCGTGTTGTTGATGGCAGGTCCTGCTACCAATATTGCGGGTATTGTATTGCTCTCTAAATCTATTTCTGCGAAATTTGCCACTATCTATGTGGCGAGCATTATGATCGCGTCTCTGTTCTTTGGATTCTTAGCGAATCTGATTTTTACGAATGCAGGCTTTGTGAAAATGCTCGGTCATCAAGCTGCCTGTATGAACTGCGAAGGTTCTGCCAATATCTATGAATGGCTTTCGCTGATTTTCCTAACGGGATTAATTCTCTATTTTATTTACAATACGATTTATCAAAAGGTAGCTCCAATGCTTCGTAAAAAAAGCACTTTGCCTTTGACTACTTACCGCTATAAACTGACCAATGTGACTTGTCAGAATTGTGTAAAGAAAATTGATTCTCGCCTTTGGAAAGAGAAGGGCGTCACAAAAGTAAACTTGCTTTTTGACGAACGAATATTAGAGGTAGAAACTTCTCTTCCATCGGTCAAAATTTCTGAAATCGTGATAGGTCTGGGTTATGGGTGCAGTCCCATAGTGAAGGGATTTAGCTATGTTGCTAAATAGAAAAAAAGGGAAGTTAAATCGTTGTTTAACTTCCCTTTTAACTTAT
>JBAXGL010000206.1:0-4736 GCA_037139375.1 Bacteroidales bacterium
CTGCCATCGTACCACATATCAGTGATGATGGACACTGCGAAAACGTCCATTCCACCGTGGCGAGCCACAATCACTTCGGGTACTGTCGACATGCCTACTGCATCTCCACCGATAATGCGGAAATATTTGTATTCAGCCGGAGTTTCAAATGTAGGACCTTGAGAGCCAATGTAGACTCCTTTTTGCACCTTGATGTTGTTTTTTGCAGCAATTTCTTCAGCAAGTTTGAGTATTTTTTTAGAATAAGTTTCGTGCATATCGGGGAAACGATCACCCAGTTCTTTGTAGTTTTTGCCACGTAGCGGATGCTCAGGAAAGAGGTTGATATGGTCGTTAATGAGCATAATGTCGCCCACAACGAAATCTGGATTCATACCTCCTGCAGCATTCGACACAAACAGGTTTCTGATGCCAATAGCCTTCATCACTCGCACGGGAAACGTTACTTTTTGCATGTCGTACCCTTCGTAATAGTGAAAACGACCTTGCATGGCTAGAATCTCTTTTCCGCCTAATTTGCCGAAAATCAGCTTGCCGCTATGACCTTCAACTGTTGACACGGGAAAGTTAGGAATCTCTTCGTACGAAATTTCTACTTTGTCGGTTATGTGATTCACCAATTCGCCAAGTCCTGATCCTAATATAATTGCAGTCTCGGGTGCCGATGCGATTTTTCCTTTGAGGAAATTAGCTGTTTCTTTTATGAGCTCTAACATATTCGTAAATTTTTTCGTTGAATTCAAGTCGTTTGTTTTCCAAAAATTTTATTTCAATTCGTAAATAAAAGATAGATTTTTTGAGAGAGTCGCTCAGATAAGGTGATTGTTGAAGCCTTACAGCATCTTTTTCTGTTACCAAAATGATTTTTTCGGGCGTTTTTATTTGAGCAAATTTTTGTTCGATGAGTTCTAAATCTTTTTTCTCGAAATTATGATGATCGGGGAAGCGGAGCTCTTCGAGATGGTCGATAAAGGGAAGTAAATCTTGTACTAATTTATGTGTTGATGCAATTCCAGTGACCAAAAGCACTGTTTCTGATTTTTTATTTATTTCCGACAATCTTCGACCAAACGCCAATCCTCCCGTAAAAAGAGGAATCATATCGCCGTAATGTATGGCTGAGAAAAAGAGTGATTGATGTGGTCGTGGCTCAAGGTATTTGGAGGTAATCCGAATATCCATCGGCTTTGTATCAACTGGGCATTTTGTTACAATCATTATGTCGGCACGCTCTTTTGCCCAAAGTGGCTCGCGTAGTCTGCCAGCTGGCAGGAGTTTGTCTTCGTATATTTTTCGATTGTTGTCCATCAACAAAATCGATAATCCTGGTTTTACATAGCGGTGTTGATAGGCATCATCGAGAATTACCACGTCAAGTTTGGGGTTGAGCTCCATTAACTTACGGATTCCAACGCGACGGTCTTCGCACACAGCCACCATGATATTGCTAAATTTTTGTTTGATTTGAAACGGCTCGTCACCAATTTCTCTAACCAGCGTCTCTTTGTTTGCCAATACAAAACCTTCTGTTTCGCGTTTGTAACCTCTGCTTAAGACTGCAACGGAGAATTTTTTATGCAAAATGGAAACCAAATACTCGGTGTGAGGGGTTTTGCCAGTGCCACCCACGGTGAGGTTGCCGACGCATATCACAGGAATATCAAACGATTCGGATTTGATAATTCCCCAATCGAAAAGTTTATTTCGAATTTCCACCACAATTCCAAATAGGAACGAGAATGGCAGTAATAGTTTTTGTATTTTCGGTAATTCTTCTTGTATCATCAATTATTATTCAATATCCATCACGAAAGGCATTCTCGCTTGCACGTGGCTTTGGTGCTGAATGTTTTTCAGCGTTAGATAATGTTTGTAATTCTCTCCAAAATAAAATTTAGCCAACGAAGTAGATGCGTCGATTGAAAAATCCTCCATAATTTTCTCGAAAAATTCTTTTTTGCGAGGATAATTTTCAACGCGATACTCTTTGAGGTGTGCCTTTTTTGCAGCCAATTTAATCGCAGTATCGATGCCGCCTAATTTATCCACTAATCCGAGTTGAAGAGCCTTATCTCCAGTCCATACATGACCTTGAGCTACGTTTTCAATTTTTGATTTTGTTACTTTTCGTCCATTTGCACAGCGAGTGACAAATAAATCATATCCCTTTTCTATATAAGACTGGAAGAGTAATTTTTCGTCAGCTCTCATCGGCCGATTGATACTTGGTGTAGTGGCGAATCGATTTGTCGAAACCTCATCGAACGTAATACCGAGCTTATCAGTTAACTTGCTGACATTTGGCAACATACCAAAAATTCCAATTGAGCCTGTGATTGTAGTGGGTTGAGCAACAATTGCTGTTGCTTGACAAGAAATATAATATCCACCAGAAGCTGCATAATCGCCCATGGAAACAATTACTGGTTTGGTTTTTACGATTTCAGCTATTTCGTGCCAAATCTGTTCCGACCCAAAAGCACTTCCACCAGGAGAATTTACTCGAAGAACAACCGCTTTGACTGTCGAATCTTTTTTTATTTTTGCCAATTCCGAAGAAAGTTTGGCACTTTCAATCCCTGACTTTGAGCCATCATCAATACCTCCTGCTGCGTAAACTGTAGCAATAATATCTTTTGCATCATTTGCTTTTGATTCTATCTTGTTTAAGTCTGATACTGAAACCAAGCCTTTGTCTTCATCGCAAAGGTCAGATTTAGCCAATTTTTGTAAGTGTTTCCAAAGGTCAGTTCGGTAAAGCATTTTGTCTGCAAATTTCTTTTTTACCAAACTCTCGGTTGAGGCAAGTGTGACGCCTTGATTTGCATAGCTTTGAAGGCTGTCGATACTTATTTTTCTACTTGTTGAAATTGAATTCACAATATGACTCCACAATTCACTCATATATTCTGTGACCTGAGCACGATTCGCATCACTCATTTTCTCGTTTGTGAAAGGTTCTACCGCAGATTTATACGTGCCAACTTTGAAAATTTGTATTTCTATACCCAAATTATCAAGTGCTTTTTTAAAGAAAACAGGTTCGCCTCCTAATCCTCTGAAATCGATTGTTCCAACAGGATTGATAAAAATTGAATCTGCCACACTTGCCAGAAAATACTCTTTTTGCGAATACATATCGCTATATGCTGTGATAAATTTACCCGATTTCTTAAACTCTTTCAATCTGGAGCGAATCTCTTCGTATGTTGCAAGTCCTGCATTTGAGAATTTAAAATCTAAGAAAATCCCTTTGATGTTTTCCTCTTTTTGGGCTTTATCTATTGCCGCCAATATATCATCCAAGCCTTGCGATTGTGTTTTGTAGTCAGAGAGAATTTCTCCAAATGGATTGTTTTCAGAACGTTCTACAATTTCACCTTTCAGCTCGATGTGGAGTACTGATGATGGTTTCAACTTAAAACTCTTATCTTCGGCTTGAGAAACAATTGCAATAAGAGCAAACACAGTGATACTTATCACTAAAATGGATGCCATAAAAACGCCTAATGCGCTGGCAAATGCAAATTTAAAAAACTGTTTCATAACATTTCTTTTTTGAAGCGTTGAAGATAATTTAAATTATTGAAACTGACCTAATTTTTCAATTGCGAAATGATTTCAAAAGTGACTTCAACCCATTTCCTACGCTCTAATAGTTCATTTTGTAGGTTTTGAACCACAGTATGCTCTTCATATAAACCATTGACTGCATTAAAATCGGCTGAACGGATTGATTCATCGCCATCAATGCCAGAACTTATTGAAATATCATTTGCGAACTCTTTTTGGGCATCATTTGACAGATTTTGATAGATGCTCTCTATCGCTTTTTGGTAACTGACCGTAAATAGGTCAATATCTTCTGCGGTCCATGAACTCACTTTTTTGCCAATTCTTTCTTCAACTCGACTTACAATCCAAGCCCATTCGTATAATTCGAAATTGGAATTAATAGCCTTGAATTCATCTTCAACTTGAGAAATTGAGCGTACTTTTCCTGATTCAATTTGCCCACAAAGCTTATCAATTTTTTGTTTCGGTGCAATTAATCCCGAAACATCAATCCACTTGTCAATTCCTTCATCGTTTTCAGGAATTAGCGAAGCTATTATTGAAGGAAAATGTTGATTTTTATTCTCTTTAACTCTGGGTAATAGTTTGTCCCCCAGATATTTGATTAGGACATTTTCATAAAGAAGAATCCCTTTTCGTAGCGAGGAGTTTTTAATCAACACACCTTTGTAACTGTAAACGTCGATGTCTAAACCTTGCTCATTTAGGATTTCACGAAGGAGGCGTATCGCTTGTTCGATTTTCTGAACAGTGTATGGCGAAAACGTAGTAGAATTAATATTATCTAGCCGTTTCTCAATTTTCAGCGTGTCGCGTTTTACCCATTTGTGAGCATCGCGAGTGGTTCCAATTTTGCACAATGTGGCTGCTGGTACGAGATAAGTTTCGCCTTGATTTTCAACTAAATAGGAAAAAGGTAGTTGCGAAGTGTCAACATGGTTTTTGTGTCTGCCAGAGACTAGCGAAAATGCGCCAATACGCGATGGCCAAAGCAGATACGAGTCGCTGGCGGTTTTGCATCCACGCTCCATAATGCCTTGGTGCGAAGGTCCTAAGCGGTAGTGGTGGTTGCTCTGATTAGTGCCGCTGCCAGCGTTCAAATACGAATAGTAGCCGCCAATCAGCAACGTCGATTTGTGGTGAGTCACAGTGAATGGACC
>JBAXGL010000207.1:0-4728 GCA_037139375.1 Bacteroidales bacterium
AGATACTACATCAATACCAAGGCACATCGTTGTAAGAATTACCGCGTTTGTCGTATTTCACATCTTTCAGAAGAGAAGATTTCACACTGATAGTCACATTATAAGAGCGATAAGGACCGAATGGCACTACGCCAGCTGTCATTTGCCAACAATGTAGATCGCGCGAAATATTGATATTGGTATACGCTATTTTCTTTGCATCGAAATCGTAACTGCTCGACATATTAAATGACCAAGCTTTTGTAAGCGTAAGACTACCCGAAAATCCTAAATTGTGAGTGATTTTGCGATTATATTCGAGTGTTGCTTTGTTGAAATCAGACATATCATACCCATAACGCATCGAATAGTTGAACGACAGACTCCACGGCACAGCCCAAACCATGTAACCATCTTTATCGAACGCTGACTTGTCTGCTTTATTAGCATCATTTTTCTTTGTAGCATCTGGATTTGTAGGCTGATTACTACTTAGAGGGTCTTCTTTAGGGGTTGTTGTATTTTTGTCTTTATCCTTTTTTTTGACTTCTTTGCTGAATAAATTTTTGAATGTTTCATTATTCAGAGTATAAGAAAACGAAGTTCCGGTACTTTGCAAACGCCCCAAACCAATGAGGTGATCCCTCTCCCAACGGGTCTTGTTTACTCTCACTGGATTACCATTAGCATTGAGTTGGTACGTATACACATCAAAAGTACCGCTTAAATTGAGCGTAAAACTTTTACTCAGTTTGATACGAATAGACGCATTTATATCGCTCCAATTCATTGAATCGGCAGCCATATTATACCCAATTCCTGTGGTAAAATTATCGATTAAGCTAATTTTGCGCACACCTGATGTATCTTGGTCAGACTTAATCTTCATCTCCAGATTATTCGACATATCGAAACGCACAGAACCTGAAGTTAAGCCTGGAGTACTATAGAATAACCCTGTCTGATAGGGTGAATAACCTTGAGTAACGGTCTCGCCTTTCGCATTCACATAATTATAGGTTCGCCAAAAACCAAATTTATCACTCTGGAAATTAGGCGAATAACTAAATGAAAGTGTAGGCGTAAATACATGACGAATCATCTCTATTTTATTGCCAAACAGAAAAGGAAGTGGTTTGAAAAATCCATATAGTTTTGTAGATGCACCAATGCTCGTGCTATAATTATACATCCGATTAAAACCCCATATCGTATCAGCTGCTTCTCTCTGATTAATCGGATCCCAACTTCGATTCACTTTGTTTGTAAACCAACTTTCATTGTAATTAATAGATGGTGTTATATTGACATACTTGAGCACATTAAACGTGGCACTGATTGGAATAGAATGCTGCATACCATTTCTCCAATCACGAATCAGATTCGACTTAAAAAGCTTATTTTCTTTAGTGTCAATACTGTTCCGCAGAATACCCGTATAACTGAAGCCGATTTTCTCATACCAAAGTTCCTTGCCCACTGGGTTTTTCCGCTTGAATGGATAAATTCGACTCATGGCAACATTCAAATCAGGCAGCGAAACACTAATGCTCGAATCGCTCGAACGTTGGCTGACATTCATCGAAGATGAGAGAGAGAAAGGTGAATTCGGAAACCGCTTGGTAAGATTTATACTAGAGCTTTTTGTATTTTGCGTGAAACGGCTCGCATCGTACACCCCACCAAGATCGTTTCTATCAAATGACGATGTTGAGAAATTGACACTTGCCGAAAAGCTCATATTCGGATTTGCTTTTGCATCTTGCGAATGAGACCAAGTCAGTCGAAAATCATTCGATTTCGAATAATCAGCGGCATCTTTATCGCCAGTGATGGTGGTGCGATAACCGACATTGAATGTTCCACTATATCGGTATTTCTTCACATAACTCGAAACACCGCCCAGACCCCAAGAACCTTTCGTGTAAATCTCTCCACGCAAAGCCAAATCAACATAATCGTTTATTGCAAAATAATATCCGCCATCTCTCAAGAAGAACCCATGCGTCAGGTCATCGCCAAAGGTAGGCACCAAAACGCCAGAGGAGTATTTCGATGAAAAAGGAAAAAAGCCAAACGGAATGGCAATAGGCAAAGGCACGTCTTCAAGCACTAAATAAGCTGGACCCGTCACAATATTCTTCTTAGGTCGCACTTTTGCCTTAGTAAGCATAAAATAGAAGTGAGGATGATCGTGGTTATCGCAAGTCGTATATTTACAATCGGTCATATACAAATCATCCGATTCCATCTTCTTTGTGCGTCCACCAATCACGTATCCTTCACCCTGATCGGTAACTACTTGGGTTATAAATCCTCGTTTCGTCTTGAAGTTATAACGCATTGTTTTGGAGTTGTATTCACCCCCTTTATCCTTGAAAATTGGCTCACCGACCATCTTTTTGGCAGTATCTCGTTGTCCGGCAGCATATACAATACTACTATCCATCGCCATCTGAATGTAATTGGCTTTCAGTTCAATATCTTTATAATCAACCTTACCATCGCCATACATTTTGGCAAAGTTATTACCCATAAAAACAATGGAGTCCTTCGATTGATATTTCACTACATCATCTAGGGCGTTTTTGGACGTTTTTTTTTGAATGGCTGAATCGGAAGAGGATTTTTTGATCGTGTCAGCTACTGGCTGACTAGAAGTCGGTTTAGCTTTCGGTGCACGTCTTGCTGAAGCCTTTTGCGCCTGAGTAGAAATCAGGATAATAAGGAAAAATAAAAGCAGGAAATATTTTGTCTGTTTTACCATTTAACTTAGCAGAAGTACATTTGGGTGCAAAACTACAATTTTCACACGATTTTTAGGCAGAATAACTCTTAAAAATGCCTTTTCGGCTGGTGAAAACCCTCATCACCAATCGCTAAGTGTGACACCGGCGCGTTCGGTTTCGCCACACCCCGGTGGATTGTATTTATATACACTTACTTCAAGACGCAATATTTGCGGAAATGCTGCACGCAAACTGTGATATATACGCCTTGTAACGTGCTCCAGAAGCTTTGAGGGAATCAACATCTGTTGCGACACAATATCACTAACATCTGCATATGATATAGTTTTTTCTAACTCATCTGTTTCGGCGGCTTCAATTCCATCAATCTCAAACGAAACTGAAACACTAAACTGATTACCAACAATTTGCTCTTGCGACATCACACCGTGATAAGCGTAAAATCGCATATTTTCTAATCGTATCATTGTTTTCATGCACCGTTTTCTTAGGTCAAATTTTAAATACAAATACCTGCTTTTCAACCATTTTCAAAATAATTTGTATATTTACCTGCAAAAATAGTCAAAAGCATTCATTATACTCACAAACAAACACATCACTATGTCAAAAGAATTTTTCTCAACAGGTGGTTCGCACAATACTATTGCCTATGGCACAATCATTAAAGGAGATATCACTGCTGAAGCCGATTTACGAATTGACGGAATAATCACCGGCAATATCATTTGCACTGGCAAAATAGTGATTGGACCAAAAGCTTCAGTAACAGGTGACATTACAGCTGACAGTGCAGAAATTATGGGTATAATTGACGGCAATGTTCAGGTAAAAGACATGCTTACCATTAAAGCAACTGCTCAAATACATGGAAATGTGGAAATGCACACGCTTTCAGTTGAACCTCATGCGGTTTTGACTGGGCATTGCATGATGATTGATAAGGCAGAATAGGTAGTATAAAAAATAGCTGACTCTTTTTTATTTCGGTTACTTCTTGACAGTTTTTGGATTTTTATTGATGAAATCCTTCCAACTAGTATATTTCTTTTCACCAAGCGGATTGTTAGTTTGGTAGAAGTGGCAAAGCGCCGCAGCCAGTCCATCTGTGGCATCTAATTGAGGTAACATATCCGCTTCAGGTATCGACAAGATTCTACGCAACATATCTGCCACCTGCTCTTTTGAAGCCCTACCACTACCTGTTATCGACATTTTAATCTTTAACGGTGCATATTCCACAATCGGAATATCACGTGACAAAGCAGCAGCCATTGCGACTCCTTGCGCACGCCCCAACTTGAGCATAGATTGTACATTTTTCCCAAAAAAAGGGGCTTCGATAGCTAACTCATCGGGATGATATTGGTCAATAAGTGATACTACCCGCTCAAATATTCGACGAAGCTTGAGGTAATGATCGTCTAATTTATTAAGGTGAAGAACTCCCATCGCTATAAGTGTCGGCTTATTTCCGGCAACCTTAAGCAAGCCGTATCCCATAATGGTAGTCCCAGGGTCTATTCCCAAAATGATGCGCTCTTTTATCACAACTCAACCTCTTCCATCAGTGTTGTAAAACTCAAAACTCGTTCGCCAAAATTATTATTCAACGCAACATGTAGTCTATCTCCAGTAGATTCATACCATTGATGAAGCTCATCGATACTCTCTACCCTAAACTGCAAAGAATAGTTTTCGCCATCACTCTCCTGCGAAAATATTTTAGCGAGAATTGGAGACTTCACTTGTCCTGAATGGGTAGCTAAAGGAATGTATTTTTCTATAATCCAATTCAAGCACTCCTCGTGAATTGCACTATCGATGCAGTATGTTGTATTAAAAATAATCATTTTAAGCTCCAGTTTTCAGTTTTGAAATACAAATGTAGATAAAACGCTCCAATATCTTTTGCAAATGAAAAGAAATAGCTACTTTTGCAGCAACAAGGGGGATTAGCTCAGCTGGCTAGAGCGTTTGACTGGCAGTCAAAAGGTCA
>JBAXGL010000208.1:0-4727 GCA_037139375.1 Bacteroidales bacterium
CCAATATTTTGCACCCAGAAAATCATGGCGTAAGCCGTACCCAGTTTGCTGTGTGGGATTATCTTGGCAACCGATGGCCACATGGCTGACGGAACGAGCGAAAATGCGATTCCGAGCAGCACCACCAAACCGATGGCTATGGGGAAACTATTGAGCGATGGAATTGAGAAAAGGATATGAACGAACACCAGCAAGATAGAACCTAAAATCATAATCGAAGCCGCTTTTCCTTTTTTGTCGGAGATTCCTCCAAACAACGGCGTGAGCAACAGCGCACTGAAAGGCAACAATGCAGGGATATATCCGGCAAAAGTGTCGGTCACCGAGTATTTCTGAACAATAAGGTTTGTAGCGAATTTGATAAACGGAAATACCGCCGAATAGAACAACACGCAAAAAATGGCGATGTACCAGAACGCCTTATTTTTGGCTATGTCTGTCACGTCGGTGAATTTAAACTCTTCTTCTTGTGCTACTCCAGCTTCGCTCTCCTCTTTGTCTAACCTTTTATCCAAAACGGCAAAGAAAATATAGACCAACAATCCAATTAACAGCAATAAAATAGAAACCAGAATTGGTGCGCTCACATCTTTTGTCAGGTTGTAAAGTGGTAGCGGCGTAAACATCGCCAAGGCAGTACCGATACGACCTGTCGAGGTGTTGAGTCCAATAGCCAAAGCCATCTCCTTTCCCCTAAACCAACGCACCACCGCTTTGTTGGCGGCTATTCCAAACATTTCGCAGCCGACGCCAAAAATACCAAATCCAAGTCCTGCCATCAGTGCCGATCGTGGAGTCTCTCCCAATATTTCCCAAGAACCTATAGCGATATTGATATGACCTTCGAAATGACCTGATATTGCCCAATATTTAACACCCGCACCGAGCAACATGATAAAAATTGCCAAAAAGCCGGTAAAACGCGTGCCTAATTTATCGAGAATCATACCGCTGAACACGAGCATCAGCAGGAATACATTAAACCAGCCGTATCCACTCGTAAACAGACCGTAGTCGGTCGCCGACCAATGTAAATTAGTTTGTAGATTCTGCTGCAACGGTGCCATGGCATCGGTCAGGTAGTACATACACATCATCGTGAACGAGACCAGCACCAATACAAACCAGCGTGCACTTTTCGATTCACTCAACTTCTTTCGAATTATTTCTGTCATGGGTATTTTTTTTAAGTGAATGGCAAAAATAGTTTAATTTTATATATAAAAGACATAATTAAGATAGAAAGAGCTATATTAGTGCAAAATTAGAATTGGAAGAGAATCCATCTGCGGTAACTATCACTCCTGCATCAAATTAAAGCAATTATAACGATTAATTTTCTAACTACTAAATCAAAAAATTATGTTACTTTTCATTCTTGGGATTATTATCCTTTTGGCTGTGGGACCAGTGTCTCAAACCTTTTTGGCATTAAAACCTCAGTTGGCAAAAATCAGAATTGCAGCCATTTTATTGGCAATCTTAGGATTTGGAACGGCGTCGATTCGTCAAATCGAGCCTGGTGAAATCGGTGTTCAAAAGCTTTTTGGGAAAGTAAACACTCATGTGCTCGAAAGCGGATTGAATTTGATTAATCCACTTTCGCAAGTGGTTACTTTCACTTCGCGTACACAAAACTACACCATGTCGGGTGTACATGGCGAAGGCGATAAAGCAGGTGACGATGCCATTCGTGTGCTCTCGGCAGATGGGCTAGAGGTCGTAATCGACTTGACAGTTTTATACAAAATTTTGCCGAACGAAGCACCACGCATTTTGCAACAAATCGGCACCGACTACATCAACACCATTGTGCGTCCAATTTGCCGCACCAAAATCAGAGACAATGCTGTTTATTACGATGCGGTGGCGCTTTACTCTACGAAACGCGATGAATTTCAAGCCCGTATTTTCAAAACTATCGAAAGTGATTTCAAAGGTCGCGGATTGGTGTTGGAGCAACTATTGGTGCGAAATATCACGCTGCCTGCATCGGTAAAACAAACTATCGAATCGAAAATCAACGCCGAACAGGATGCTCAGAAAATGACTTTCGTATTGCAAAAAGAGCGTCAGGAAGCTGAACGCAAACGTGTAGAAGCACAAGGTATTGCTGATTATCAAAAAATTCTGAGCACTGGACTGAGCGACAAGCAGCTTCAATATGAGATGATTAAAGCCATTGCTACATCACCCAATGCAAAACTGATTATTATGGATTCGAAGAAAGGTTCTCCCATCATTGTAGACGGGAAGTAATTTTAGAGATTGGCACTTTGCTAAGAAAAGAGTTAAGAGGACGACAATTTGCGGATTCTTAACTCTTTTTTGTTTCAACCCAAATTCTACTTATATTAGACCCTAAATATCAGCAAATCTGTCTTGTAACTCGCTAGTGAATCGTTGTCTTTAATTAAATAATTTCTACCTTTGCAAAAAATAGAAATTTATTGCGCTAACTCCCAATAACGCCACGATATGAAGTATTTCAAGAGCATTATATTCTACGTTTCTACTATAGCTATTTTCTCAGGATTGATTTATTGGACTGTATCTGCTGGGCAAATTATGGAGATCGGCAGGCGCATTGTTGTTCCAAAAATCGAACATGGTCATTTTGTACAATTCTTAAAGAGTTTGAGCGCTAATTTCGAACACCCTTTAGCGTTGCTTTTAGCTCAAATTGTGATTATCGTGCTGATGGCACGTCTTTTAGGCTGGGTTTGTCGCAAGATTGGTCAGCCTTCGGTGATTGGTGAAATTATTGCCGGTATTGTGTTAGGTCCTTCGCTGATTGGTACCTATTTCCCTGAATTTTCAGCTACGTTCTTTCCTGTCCATTCGTTTGGCAATCTACAGTTTCTTAGTCAGATTGGGTTGATTTTGTTTATGTTTATGGTAGGAATGGAACTTGATCTCAAAGCACTGAAAGGCAAAACGCAAGATGCTATTGTGATTAGTCATGCCAGCATCATTGTGCCCTTTTCGTTAGGAATGCTTTTGGCATACAATATTTATCAAGTTTATGCACCTGCTGGCATCGGGTTTTTGTCGTTTGGACTTTTCATCGGAATCGCAATGAGCATTACCGCTTTCCCAGTGTTGGCACGCATTGTGCAAGAGCGTGGAATTCACAAAACTAAACTCGGAACTGTCGTCATAACCTGTGCCGCAGTCGATGATATCACAGCTTGGAGTCTTTTGGCTGCAGTGATTGCGATTGTAAAAGCCGGTTCTTTTGTGAGTTCGCTCTATACCATTGCATTGGCATTAATCTACGTTTTTATGATGCTTTTTTTGATAAAACCATTTCTGAAACGAATCGGTGAGCTTCACAAAACTCGCGAAAGTCTGACCAAACCAATCGTAGCTATCTTCTTTCTGATGTTGATGCTTTCGGCATATTGCACCGAAGTAATTGGTATTCACGCCTTATTTGGCGCATTTATGGCAGGTACAATAATGCCTACAGATCTTAAATTCAGGAATATTTTTATCGAGAAAGTAGAAGATGTTTCACTCGTATTGCTGCTGCCACTCTTCTTTGTTTTCACTGGTTTGAGAACGCAAATCGGACTCATCAACGACAAAGAACTTTGGGAGGTGACGGGTTTGATTATCCTCGTGGCTGTGACGGGTAAGTTTGCTGGAAGTATGCTCGCTGCCAAATACATCGGTCAGAGTTGGCGAGATAGTTTTTTTATCGGGGCCTTGATGAATACGCGAGGACTTGTGGAGTTGGTAGTGCTAAATATCGGGTACGATTTGGGAGTGTTGACGCCGACCGTTTTTGCTATGTTGGTGATTATGGCACTATTCACCACTTTTATGACAGGTCCAGCTCTGAATATCATCGAATTTTTCTTCAAAGAACCGAAAGTTGTTTCTGAAATTACGGAACATAAAAATAGCAAATTCAAAGTGCTTATTTCGTTTGGTAACCCCGAAAGAGGTCGATCTTTGCTGCGATTAGCAAACTGTCTGATGCCAGAAGGGAAAAGTATGTCGGCAGTCACAGCGCTACATTTATCGCCCACGAACGAGTTGAGCCCCATCAACATCGACGAATATGAAAAAGAGTCTTTCGTGCCAATTATGGAGGAGTCTTTTGCATTGCACCGCAAAATTACAACCTTGTTTAAGGAGTCGAACGAGATAGAGTCTGACATTACAGAGGTTGCGAATCGAGGAGGATTCAACTTGTTACTTGTGGGTGTAGGTCAGTCTGTTTTCGAAGGCAGTTTACTCGGTAAAGTATTAGGATTCAGTACTCGCATCGTTCATCCCAATCGTATCATCAACAAAGTGATTGGTCGCGAACGTCTTTTCGAAGATTCGCCATTTGACGAACGTACTCGACAGATATTGACAAAAAGTGAAGTTCCTGTTGGCGTTTTTATCGACAAAAAGCTTACAAAAATTGAACGGGTTTTTATACCTATTCGCGACGAAAGCGACCAATTTCTATTCCAATACATTAATTCCATTGGTGTGAAGTCGGATTTTTCTGTTTCAGTGTGTCCTCTCACTGAGAGTAGCAAAGCAAAACTTCAAAATATAGACTCCAGTACAAATTTCGTACAAATACTCGATGCAAATGAGTTTACAATCGATCAAATGTCTCAAAATGACTTGCTTTTGATGAGCAACGATTGTTGGAAATGGATTGTAGACACTCATCCCGAGTGGCTGAATAATACACCTTCAGTGTTGGTGATTAGTAATAA
>JBAXGL010000209.1:0-4648 GCA_037139375.1 Bacteroidales bacterium
GGGCAGCTGTCGATTGCCTTTTGCAGCGATTGGGCATCGCATTCTGCATCAATATAGCGAGGTGTTGTCTCAATCTTGAGTGAGAAGTCGCCAATGCTACCCGAATAGCCTATTACTTCTGAATTGGTATAGACAGTGATGTTTTCGCGTTTGCAAATCTCATTATAAAGTCTTGTAATCAAGCTTTTTCCCGTTTCGTTTGTCGCAAAAAGCTCGTTCCACTGGCTCACTCTGCCGCCTACAAATGGGTCTCGTTCGATAAGTATTACCTCACTCTTTTTATCCGATAGCGAAAGTGCAGCTTTTAACCCTGCAACACCGCCACCAATCACCGCCACAGCATTCAGAGCCACTACTTTGTTCGAAGTAAGTGACTCGGCGAGTCGAGCTTTAGCGATAGCGGCTTTCACTAGGCGAATCGTTTTTTCTGTAGCCCCTTTTTTATCGTCGGAGTGTGCCCACGAAGCTTGTTCGCGAATGTTGGCGTGCACGTAGTTGTACTTGTTCAAATCGCCACGCTCGCTTACCTGGCGAAACGTGTTGAGGTGGAGTTTTGGAGAGCACGAAGCGACTACAATACCCGACAAATGTTGTTCTTGAATATCGAGCACCATCTCTTTCTGATTTGAATCAGAACAAGCAAATTGGGTGGTTTTTGATAGCAATACACCACCATCGTTTTCGATAGCTTCACGCACTTTCTCCACATCCACATAGTCGGAAATATTTCCGCCACAATGACATATATAGACACCTAATCTTTTTTCCATTTTTCGATTTGTCAATGTTTTCTGGTAGAACTAAATTATTGCATCAAATAGCTGATGGCTTCCGACGATGCAGAGCCTGCCGATAAAATGGCATCTGGGATATCCATTGGTCGGGTTGCGGTGCCTGCCACAAACACGCCTTCGATGCTTGTGTGCGAAGGATTGAGCAAACCATCCGTTTGATGCACAAAGCGGTAGGGGTCAAGCATCAATTGTTCTTCGGTGAAAAGCGGACTCGCACTCTGATTGGGTTGTACGCCCACCGAAAGAATCACCATGTCGTGTTCTGCTTCTGTCACCATGCCCGTTTCTACATCTTCGTAGCGCAGCATGAGATTGCCGTTCTCGATTTCGCTGATGTTGCCGATTTTGCCTTTCACAAAGTTTACACCCATCCCTTTTGCCTGTTGGTAAAACTCGTCGAATCCTTTACCAAATGCTCTTATATTTATGTAATATATCGTTACATCAGCCATTGGCAGAGCGCCCATCAGCAGTTGCGATTGCTTGATTGAGTACATACAGCAGATTTGCGAACAAATAGGATTCCCCACCGACGCATCGCGCGAACCGACACACAGCACGTAGGCTATTTTGTCGGGCACTTTGCCGTCGCCTGGGCGAAGAATAGTGTTAAACGGACGTGTTGGAGCAATTTCGCGCTCCATTTGCATCGAAGTAACCACGTTTTTGTATTTGCCGTATCCGTATCTTGGCATCCGATTTGCATCGAACAATTCAAATCCGGTTGCAAGTATCACAGTCTTAGCGTTCACTTCGAGGTGCTCGACCTCTTGTGTAAAGTCGATGCAATTGGTCGGACACGCCTTTTCGCACGCACCGCACAAAATACAGTTTTTGATGTCGATGGCAGCCGCTTTCGGGCTTGCGATGCTAAACGGAATAAATGCCGCTTTGCGACCTATCAATCCGAATTGGTATTGGTCGCGCACGCTTACTGGGCAAGCCTGTTCGCAGAGTTGACAAGCGGTGCAATCCTCTACGTTTACGTAGCGAGGTTGGCGGGTGATATCGGCCACGAAGCGGTTTTCGCCAACTTTTCGAATATTGGAAGCTTCAGTGCCCGTGTATATTGTGATGTTCGGATGGCGCGATATTTCGGAAACTTTCGGTGTTGTGATGCACGCCGAGCAATCGAGTGTGGGGAACACCTTACTCAACTGAATCATTTTGCCGCCTACGGATAGGTCTTTCTCTATTAGCAGAACTTTAAAACCATTAACTGCTAAGTTGAGTGCTGCTTCGCCACCGGCAATGCCAGCACCTACTACTAAAGCATCGTAAGAAATACTATTTTTAGTTGAACTCATTGCTCTGTATTTGAATTCTTTAGTAAATATTCGTTGAAACTTTTCATCTGTTTTACGAAAGATTCGCTACAGACGGAACACATGGCCGCCATTCTCAGTCGTGCCGGATCAATCTGCTTTTCTTTCATCAGACTATGTGTGCGACCCACCAAGTGACCAGTTTTTTCGGTACACGATTCGCCAAACACGCAATCGCTTCCATCGGCTGCGATGAACACACCGTCGAACCCTTTTTCATAGGCGTATAGTATCCAGCTCGGCTTCACGCCACTCGAACAAGGAATTGTGATTGTATAGACAGTTGGTGGATAGTGTAGTTTCAACAAACCCGCCATGTCTATAGCGGGATCGGATATTTTTTCAGTGGAAAAGACAAGTATTTTCGCACTTCTTTTGGAGATGTCTGCCATGTTCGATGAAAATTGCATTTTTTAAAGGAATGGAAGAAAACCATATAAAAAGAGTAAAGGGTAGAAATTGGCATAATTTGTAAAACATCTAACCTTAATACAATAGATACAACCGATAGTACTACCCTTTACAATTTTTGTAAGTTAAGTTTATTTTTTTCTCAGATAGACTTTGAAATAACCGTCAACATCTACAAATCCGAGGTATTCGTGACCTTGTTTGCCACACCATTTCGGGATATCCGATTTTGTACCTTCGTCGGCCGACCATACTTCCATAATGTCGCCTGATTTGATGCTGCCAATTGTTTTTTTAGCTTCTAAAAGTGGTCCTGGACATGCCGTTCCTCTTGCATCTACTGCTCTTGCCACCTCTACTGCTTTTAATTCGTCTGTTGTCATGATTGTTTAATATTTTGATTATAAATTATTTTAGATAAAAACTTTCTTATACAAACAACTGAATGCTACTTTCACCAGCATCAGCCACAAATGTGGCAGCTCCAGCATAGCGAAGGTTAGGGTAATCAATCATCTCTTCCTTTTTGAAACCCATCAGATTCATCGACATTTCGCAAACTGTGATTTCGATACCCAATTCGCCTGCTTCTTTAAACATTTTATCCATCGACATTACTCCTTGCTTTTTCATCAAGTGTTTAATCATTTTGGGTCCAATACCGCACATATTCATATTCGACAATTTCAGTTTGTCTTTGCCATTTGGCAGCATCATTCCAAACATTTTCGAAATCAAATCTTTACTCGGTGCATTTTTATGCTTGTCGCGCAATGCAGACAAAGACCAGAACGAGAAGAATAATTTTACCTCTGTATCCATTGCCGCAGCAGCAATTGCTATTACCATAGCTGCCAAAACTTTATCCATATCACCCGATACAACGGCAATCGACAATTGATCTTTTCGCGACGATTCTATTATTGAAATCCGTGCTTTCAGCTCTTCTATTTGAGTCTTAAGTTCGCTGATTTGTGTGAGGTCAGTTGAATCCATAAATTTTTCCTTAATTTGATTTTTTGGTTGATGGCACAAAGTTACAACCAATTGAAAAGGCATATGCGAAAATATATGTGCATCTATTTATGAATTTATGTGATATATATCACACTTTTTTCTACCTTTGTAAATGTAATCCTCTTATATAAACAGGTGTATGAAAAACGAATGTTTAAACTGTATTTGTAAATCGAAAGCGGCAGAAACTCTTGATGACTGTGATTATGATCATCTGAGCACTAATCATGCCACAGTTATGTTTTCGAAAGGTGAAAACATTATTCGTCAAGGAACATACTCAACAAACATTGCATTTCTTAGATCGGGATTAGCAAAGATTCATTTGGCCGGTCCTTCGCACGAACAGATTGTGAAAATCGTGAAAGCACCTACCTATTTAGGCCTTCCAACTACGTTTGGTGACAAAATCAATCAATATTCTGTGACAGCCATTGATAAAGTAGAAGTTTGCTTTATTGATGTCACATTTTTCAGGAAACTATTGAATGAAAAACCCGATTTTTCGTACGAAATAATTCTGGAACTTTGTAGAAACGAACTCGAAACGTATAGCAGATGTGCCAATCGTACTCAGAAACAAGTGCGAGGTAATATTGCGGATGTTTTACTCGATCTTTCAGATAATATTTTTGAATCGAGTTGCTTCTCATTGCCTATGAATCAAGCAGAACTGGGCGGCTTAGTTGATACCAGTCGCGAGAGTATTAGTCGGATTCTCGCGGAGTTTGCAAAAGACGGAATTATTGAAATGAGTGGACGAAAGATTGAAATTGTGAACAAGAAATCACTCAAATTGATTAGTCAAAACGGATAATTAATTCACAATATGTTATGTCTATGGTATATTTAACGAAATAGTATACCACTAAAACGGCGGGTAAAATTCCTAAAGAATTACCCGCCGTTTTTATATTCTTCTTCCTCTATTTATACTTCAAACTCTTTGTAAGGGTTGTGCTTGTGTTCGCGGTCTTTTACAACAAGTGTGGTGGTGGGTGCGGCAGATTTTTGATTAAACACAATGTCGTGACCTACGCACAGTCCAAAAGAGATGTTCAGCTCCGTGTTGTTTTGTGCCAAATAGTCGGCTTGTCCTGC
>JBAXGL010000210.1:0-4622 GCA_037139375.1 Bacteroidales bacterium
GCGCGCGCCACCCTCTAAGAATTGTGTCAATTTTTGAATAATTCGCTCATTTTTTGAGATTGTTATTGGTTTATTTTGTTGCAAAACTACATCGAAAGTCAGTAATTTTTCGATAATATTCATCCGATAATGATACTTCATTTGATAAATATAGCGGCTAACTTCACCAGTCTGCATACCATCACTACGGGTATCGTAGAGTAAATAGATATTTTTAGCTCGGTGTATCATTCTATAAAAGTGATAAGCATAGACACTATCCTGATGTTCGTAAGTTGATATGCCGAATCCTTTTCGTAAGTTATAGGGAATAAATGAGTTGGTAGCACCTCTCATAGGAAAAACGCCTTCATTCATTGATAAAATAATCAGATTTTCAAAATCCAAAGCACGTGTTTCGAGCACACCCATCACCTGCAAACCAGAAAGTGGCTCACCTTGAAAAGGAATGGAGATTCCTGTTATCATTTTTCGCAAGAGCTTGAAAAAAGTATCCATATTCATCTTCATATCAGTCTGTTGCATCAAATCCTTCATTCGACTGATAGTTAGTTTATATTGATAAATAAACTCATTTTCGAGCTGAACGAGCGTATTTTTATCAGATTCCATTGTTGAAGTTTCGTTTTCAAGCTGTTTCTGAATAAGATCTATTACATTGATCAAATAATCTGTAATACTATCATCGGCCTTTAAAGGTTTGAAAATCATTGATAAAGATGGATTAGCTGAAAACTCCATTTCAGAAACGAAGACTTTGTTGTGAGCTAATGTTTGTTGATAAATTTTTTGCACTAAAGCTGGTGCAAGATTTGCGATATAACGATGATTGAGCACAGGCAGGAGAAAACGATAGTAAAAAGCCGATCCACTATTCACCATTCGCCAATGCATTTGCATTTGAAAAAGATGTTCCATCAATCCGGCAATCGGTGACGAACTCAAGGGGTATCCCATTGTAACATTGATGGTCGATATTTCTTCTGGAATAGAGTAAAGTGTGGGCATTAACAACTGTTCATCTGGTAGAACAATTGCAGTGTTAATCGCTCGTTCTGAATCATTTATGGATTTTTGATCTAGCCATTTTTTGAGAATTGAATAGACTTGCTTTGCTTGTCCTGTAGCAGACGAAATACCTATTAATTCGATATGGGGTGTTGACTGTTTTACATCTTTTTCAATTTCAATTGACGAAGGGAAAATCTTAGCATAACGTTCAATGAAGAAGGAGGCTTTATTATCCGGATCAATGGTTTTATCGGATTCCACATCCCAGAAAAACTCTGCGGCATCGTGTTCACGAAGATAATCAAGTAAAATCTCTTCAGAATGAGAAAGTGCATTGAACCCCAAAAAGATATACTTACCAACAGGCAAAGAAAGATGCTCCTTGCGCAAAATTCGCTCTGATATCTCCCTGAATATAAGACCTTCATATACTGATTCTTTTTGAATTAATTCAGATCTGAACGTTTGATAGAGTGGATATAGAATTTTCCAAGTTGCAAGAAATTCGTCTTTCGTTTTCCCTTGTTTATGCGGTTGAAAATTGAACCAAAATTCTCGGACAGAAGCAATTTGCTCATCAGTCAGCCCTGCAAAATCAGATTCTAGTTCTTTCAAATCTTTCACGTTCGAGAAAAGCTGACGGGCATCAACCACATACTTATCTACATCGTCGAAATCGTTGAGAATCATTTCACCCCAAAACACAAAGTCATCGAAACTCTCGTCATTTGCAGCTAATTGATGATAATGACGGTAAAGTGTAAACAACAAATTGATGCGATCCATCACTGTATAGGTGGTGAAAGATCTGAATAATTCGTTGATTGTTAATATTTTTGGAGAAAAAATGGGTTTATTCGAAATATCTGTAAGGTACTTTTGAAAAAACACACTCGCTCGACGGTTTGGAAAAACGAATATCTGCTCACTGATTTTGTTTTTGTAATGAGCAAGTGTTGCTTCAGCCACTTTATAAAGAAATGGTTTCATCTTTGTTGGATTTTGTTCGCAATTTAGTAAAAAAAAGCGATTAGAGGCTTTGTAATCGTTTTGTAACAAAATATTTTTATGTTAGAAACACCATTGTGTCTGATAATCATTAGTTTTGTAACATAAATTTAAAATCTATTACAATTATGGACAATCAACGGATATTAGTGGTTGATGATGAAGAGGATTTATGTGAAATTCTACAATTTAATCTTGAAAATGAGGGTTTTGAGGTTGATGTAGCGAATTCGGCTGAAGAAGCGCTCAAACTTGATTTGACAAAATATTCGCTCTTGTTGCTAGACGTGATGATGGGTGAAATATCGGGTTTTAAAATGGCAAACATGCTCAAAAAAGATGAAAAGACGGCTAAGATTCCTATTATTTTTTTGACAGCACGCGATACAGAAAATGATATGCTCACCGGATTTAATATTGGTGCAGACGATTATATTTCAAAACCATTCTCTATTCGTGAAGTGGTAGCCCGAGTAAAAGCCGTTACACGTAGAAGAACTGAAAATGATGCAAAAGCAAAAGCAAAAGAGGAGATAATTCAATTTGAAAGCCTGATTATCAACGTTAACCAAAAGAAAACTTTAGTTGATGGTGAGGAAGTAGCTCTAACAAAAAAAGAGTTCGAAATATTGAAATTGCTTTTAAGTCAACGCGAACGGGTGTTTTCTCGGGAAGAAATTCTTTCAAGAGTTTGGACAGATGAAGTCTATGTATTGGATCGAACTATCGACGTAAATATAACTCGTCTTCGAAAAAAAATAGGATCTTATGGCAAAAATATAGTAACCAGACTTGGCTTTGGTTATTGCTTCGAAAACAATTAAAAATGAATCATTACTTCAAAAGAAAATTGCTTGGAATACCCTTCCATAAAAGGCTTTTTTACTCTATTTTTATATTAGCTCTTCTGTTTGTTATTATTGTGTCGGTATTTCAGTATCAACGCGAAAAGTATTTTCGTGAGCAAATGCTGAGCGAAACACTTAATAAATACAACACATTGGTTTTATTTGAAGTAAAGAAACGAGGTATTTCCGACGATTTATTCAAAGAAATAGGTAAAATCGTTGATTTACCAGAAATGCGCTTAACACTCATCAACAATCGGGGAACAGTACTTTACGATACACAAAAGCACGATGTGAGTCAAATGACGAATCATCTCAATCGACCTGAAATAATTGATGCCAATAAATACGGTACTGGTTTTGCAATTCGATACTCTGCATCTATTGATCGTGAATATTTTTATTCAGCCCAGAAATATGGTAATTTGTTTATCAGAACAGCATTACCATATAATACCGATACAATTAAATTGCTTGAGGTCGATTATCAATTTATCTATTTCTTAATTGCATTATTTCTGATTACAATATTTACTTTATTTAGGTTCTCCTATCTTCTTGGCCGAAGTATTTCTCGCTTAGGAGAATTTGTTAACCGTGCTGAAGACAATTCATTACAAGATGACGATATCCTCTTTTCCAATGACGATTTAGGAGAAATTTCAAAAAAATTAGTGGCGCTTTATAAACGTTTGGCAACAACTCGCACAGCACTCTCTATTGAACAAGAAAAATTGTTTATGCACTTTCGTTTTTCTCGCGAGGGCTTAGCTATTTTTTCACAAAACAAAAAGGAAATTCTCTCGAACAGCCTTTTTATTCAACAGATTAATCTAATTGCAGATACACAACTACAATCTACAGAGCAGGTTTTTCAATTGCCAGAATTTGAACCGATAAAAGCCTTTGTTGAATCGACAAATTCTATATTAGATAAAAAAGCAGAGGCTGTTTCAAATCGAATAAATATTCGCAAAGGAGGTCATGCTTTTGAAGTTGATTGCGTTGTATTTGAGGACAAGACATTTGAAATATCTATATTCAATATCTCTGCGCAAGATGAAGAAAATAGACTTAAACGTCAGCTAACTCAAAACATATCTCACGAATTAAAAACGCCAGTGAGTAGTATTCAAGGCTATTTGGAAACTATTTTGTCTATCCCAGATCTGGATCCACAGAAAAGACAATTATTTTTGGAGCGTTGTTTTGCTCAAAGTAAACGATTAACCTACTTATTGACAGATATTTCACTACTGAATCGAATGGATGAGTCGAACTCTTTGTTTGATATCGAAACTGTAGATGTCTCTCACATTATTCGAGAGATTGTTAGCGAAACTCAACTCGATTTTGATAAAAAAAGTATTACGGTTGAATTAATCAATATTCCCCAAAAAGCTCTAATTGCAGGTAATTCTTCACTTCTATATTCCATTTTCAGAAATCTTTTTGATAATGCTGGTAACTACGCTGGTGAAAATATTCGGGTGATTCTTAATTGTTATAGGCAAGATTCAAATTATTACTATTTTTCACTTGCTGACACTGGTGTTGGGGTCGCTGAAGAACACCTGAATCGACTTTTTGAGCGTTTTTATCGGGTTGATAAAGGACGAGCTCGAAAAATTGGTGGAACAGGTCTCGGATTGGCTATTGTGAAAAATGCTGTAATTTTCCACAAAGGGGAAATTTCTGCTAAGAATAGACCTGAAGGAGGATTGGAGTTCCTATTTAGTTTAAAAATAAATCAAT
>JBAXGL010000211.1:0-4582 GCA_037139375.1 Bacteroidales bacterium
TTGCTAATTGAATTAGCAAGATCGCTATCGTCGTTGGCAACATGGCTAATAGCTTTGGCAATCACGAAAACGGAATTAGCAAAATGGCTACTTGCATTGGCAAGCTTGCTATTTGTGTTGGCAACGTTGCCAAAGGAGTTAGCAAGATCGCTAAGGGGATTAGCATGATCGAAAATCAGAAAGACGAGAAGGAGCCCTATCGGAATAACTTTGCAATAGGGCAAAATAGTCAACCAACGGTTACAAAACTAATAAATGATTTCGAAAGATAAAAGGAAAGAAGCTAAATTCTGAAAAATAATTTATGAGGTCTTATGAAAAAGAGAATTCTTTGCTATTTGTTTAAAAACGCCCAATCTATGTAAGTAGAAGATTGAGCGTTTGTAGTTTGTAAGTAAAAGGGTTTTATACCTCAAACTGTTCTAACCGCATATCATTTCCATCCCACACCGCATAAGAAAAGTGCTGAATCCAATCTCCCAGAATAATAACGCGGCTGATGCGAGATAACATCAAATCGAGCATGATGTGGCGATGGCCAAACACGAAAAAGTTGATTTCGGGTTGTGTTTGCAGGAACTCTTTGGCGTAAATCACAAGGTGCTCTTTGTCTTCGCCAAGGTAATCTTTGTACTCGCGACTTCCGCTTTCGCGACTGCTTTTAGACCACCCCAAAGCAAAAGCGATTGCACCATCAGGATGAATCCACCCAAACAACCTTTGCGCTAATTTATTATGAAAAACGGTTCTAATAAGCTTGAATGCGAAGGAGTTATCTCCTAATCCGTCTCCGTGTCCGATGAAGAATTTCTTTCCGTTAAACTCTTTGATCAAGGGTTGATGATGCACGATGGCTCCTGTTTCTTGCTGAATATAGCCAAAAATCCAGATATCGTGGTTGCCGATAAACCAATGGACTTTAACACCCATATCGGTCAGTTCGGCTAATTTGCCGAGAAATCGGGTGTAGCCCTTTGGCACGACATGTTTGTATTCGAACCAAAAGTCGATCATATCACCTACCAAATATACCGCTTCGGCATCGTGCTTGATGCTGTCGAGCCAGCGCACGAAACGTTTTTCGTTCTCAATCGAGTTTTTCAGCGTCTTTGCACCAAAGTGTGCATCGGAGGCGAAATAGATGTTCTTTTTTGAAGCCATAAGTGGTAAATTCGTAAGTCGTAAGCCATTCAGAAAACAGCATATTCGCTGCCGAACTATATAATAAGAGTCTTTGCGGCTTTGCTTTTGTTATAAAAATCCGAGTTCTAGTTTAGCCTCTTCGCTCATCATCTCTTTGTCCCAAGTGGGTTCGAATGTCAGTTCAATATCCACATTTTTCACTTCATCAATACCTTCTACTTTAATACGCACATCTTCCACGATAAAGTCTGCTGCAGGGCAGTTGGGAGCAGTAAGTGTCATCAGTATTTTTACGTTTTTATCGTCGTCAATATCTACGTTGTAAATAAGACCGAGGTCATACACATTGACAGGAATTTCGGGGTCATATACCATTTTTAGCATCTTAACGATGCGCTCTTCAAGAATCAAGAAATTAGTTTCCATATTTGAGTTGTAAGTAATCTGTTTGCAAAAATAGTCATTTAATTGGAACGGGAAAAAGGGTGATTTGTTCAAATGTAAATTGATATAGTCGATTATTTGTCGAAGAGTGGCTGTTAGTTTGAATAAATTTTGTAATATGATAGTGGTTTTCACTTTTCGGTATAAAAAAAGAGCGAACCTTTATCAGATTCGCTCTTCTCAGATTTTTCGCAAAATTCTTATTTTTTTGCTAAACGTTTACGGTCATTTTCGTCCAAGTAGATTTTACGCATGCGGATACTCTTTGGCGTTAATTCCACGTATTCATCTTCGCGGATGTATTCCAGAGCTTCTTCAAGCGAGAATTTGATAGCTGGAACGATGCGAACTTTATCATCAGAACCTGATGCACGCATGTTGGTCAGCTTTTTAGGTTTGGTCACATTCACCACCAAATCATCTTCCTTAGAGTGCTCGCCAACTACCTGACCTGCATATACATCGTCTTGTGGATCAATAAAGAATTTACCACGATCTTGTAGTTTATCTATTGAATAAGCAAAAGCGTTTCCTGAAGCTTGTGCAATGATGGCTCCGTTAGTACGTCTTTCAATCGGACCTTTCCAAGGTTGGTATTCTAGGTAACGATGTGCCATAATGGCTTCACCAGCAGAAACAGTCAGTACGCTGTTGCGCAATCCGATAATTCCACGAGATGGTATATTGAATTCAATGTTGATGCGTTCGTTTTTGGTTTCCATCATCAGCAATTCACCTTTGCGACGTGTCACAATGTCAATTACTTTACTGCACGATTCTTCTGGCAAGTTGATGGTCAACTGTTCAATGGGTTCGCATTTCTGACCATTTATTTCTTTAATAATAACTTGAGGCTGACCTATTTGAAGTTCAAATCCTTCGCGGCGCATGGTTTCTATTAAGACTGACAAGTGAAGTACACCTCGACCGAAAACAGTCCAAGTATCCGATTCAGGAGATTTCTCTACACGAAGAGCGAGGTTTTTGTCCAACTCTTTCATTAAGCGATCGTGGATGTGACGCGAAGTCACAAACTTACCCTCTTTGCCGAAAAATGGGGAGTCGTTGATAGTAAATGCCATCGACATGGTGGGTTCGTCTATTGCGATGCGGTCAAGTGCTTCTGGTTCGAGGAAATCAGCAATTGAATCGCCAATATCAAAACCTTCGATACCTACTAGCGCACAAATGTCACCTGATTGAACAGATTGTACCTTTGCACGACCCAATCCTTCGAAAATATGTAGCTCTTTGATTCGTGATTTGACGAATTGTCCATCTTTCTTGCACAACATCACATCTTGACCTTCACGAATTTCACCGCGGTGAACACGTCCAATCGCTATACGACCCACATAAGTAGAATAATCGAGTGAGGTAATCAACATTTGTGGAGTTCCTTCGCGATGGAGCGGAGCAGGAATATGTTCGATAATCGAATCGAGTAAATAGGTGATGTCTGGTTCTTGTTTTGCCCAATCGGCACCCATCCAACTGTTTTTGGCAGAACCATAAACGGTATGAAAATCGAGCTGTTCCTCAGTTGCATCGAGGTTGTACATCAGGTCGAAAACCATTTCGTGGACTTCGTTCGGACGGCAATTGGGTTTGTCTACTTTGTTGACCACCACGATTGGTTTCAATCCAAGGTTCAATGCTTTTTGCAACACGAAACGTGTCTGAGGCATTGGTCCTTCGAAAGCATCTACTAAAAGTAAACACCCATCGGCCATATTTAATACGCGTTCCACTTCACCCCCAAAGTCGGCGTGACCCGGTGTGTCGATGATGTTGATTTTGTAACCTTTATATTGAATGGAAACGTTTTTTGAGAGAATAGTGATTCCGCGTTCTCGTTCTAAGTCGTTGTTGTCGAGAATCAAATCACCAGAAGTCTGGTTGTCGCGGAAAAGCATTCCGGCTAATAACATTTTGTCTACCAACGTGGTCTTTCCGTGATCAACGTGGGCAATAATGGCAATATTTCTAATCTTTTGCATACCTATTGATTTAAGTGAATCACTTCACCTTTATAAATTGAGGTGCAAAGGTACGACAAAAAACGCAAATTCTATACTTTGTAAGAGCCACACAAGCGAATTATCTGTTTTTCAGCAGGTTTTTCGGCTTTTTGCTGAAATAAATTGAAAAAAATAATTGTCGGTTCAGAATATTAGTTCTATCTTTGCGCCTCATTTGTAAACAATTAAAATCGAAGAACATGTACTTAAGTGCAGAGAAAAAAACAGAGATCTTCGAGAAATACGGAAAGTCTAATACTGATACTGGCTCAGCTGAAGCGCAGATAGCATTATTTTCATACCGTATATCTCATTTGACTTCACACCTGAAGGCAAATCACAAAGATTATAGCACAGAGCGCGCTCTGAAAATGTTGGTTAGCAAACGTCGTCGTTTGTTGAACTATTTGAAAAATGGCGAAATCGAGAGATACAGAGCTATTATCAAAGAATTGGGTATCAGAAAGTAAGAAACTGCGTCACTGAAACCTGCAAAACGAAAGCCATCTCATTCATTTGGGATGGCTCTTTTTTTAATACTAAATTACCTCTTCCACCTCACCCAATTCGACAAACCATAGAAATCCTTTCACCGAAGAGTAACCCATTTCGGAAATGATCGACATATAACTTGATACTTGACGCTGGTACTTATTCGATTTTATCTGCCCAAACTTGAAATCAATCACGTGAACATCATTTTCGAAGAAAACAACCCGATCGGGGCGATAGTGAACACCATTCGGAAGCAGAATCTCAGCCTCATTAAGCACTTTAACTTCAGATGAGAACCATTTTTCAACTACAGGTTTCGTAATCCAAACCTTCAGCCTTGATACGATTTCAGCACCTTTTTCGGTGGATATTTCACCCAAATTCACAATCTCAGACACGGCATTCATTATATCCGATTCCGACTGCACTTTGCTCAAAACTTCGTGCATCAATTTTCCGTAAATTTGCTCTTCTGTATC
>JBAXGL010000212.1:0-4571 GCA_037139375.1 Bacteroidales bacterium
AGAAGACCTGCATTTTTAGGTAAAATTGGTTGGGATGGTAAAGTAATGGAAAATTTGCGAGTACGTGCTACTGCTTCTGCTTATTATACTGCAGGTTCTACAGGTGTTACTTTGTATGGTGGCGACCGTGGTGGTTCACACTACTATGGTGCAATGGACAATACTTTATCTGGTACAACATTTACAAAAGATAATATTGCATTTACTACAGGTCGTTACAACCCAAGTTATGGTGATAAAATCACTTCTATGATGGGTAACTTGTTATTGGATTATAAAGTCTCTGACAAATTGAATGTGGAGTCTTTCTCTACTTTTGAAACAACTAAAGGTCGTGGAAAAACTGAAGCAACTGGCGAGCGTAAAGCGACTCAAATTGCTACAGACCTAATTGTACGCTATGGTGATTTCTTCGTTGGTGCACGTTACAATAACGTAAAATCACAACAATATAACTCAACAGCATTAGCAGGTACGACAGGCGCAAATGATGATGCTTCTGCAACAAAAGTTACGATTGCAGGAAAGTCAGTTAGCAATAAAGACAATGGCTATAAATTTGATGCTGTAGGTACTGGAATGTACGATGTCACTATAAGCCGTGTTGCTTTAAGTGCAGGTTGGTTCTTAACTAAAAATGTTTTGACTAAAGTTGAGTACGTTTCACAAAAATACGATGGTTTCTTGTATAACGATATTCGCCATAACGGCAAATTCAATGGATTAGTAATTGAAGCCGCTATTGCTTTCTAATTGAACAACAAAGAATTAATAAAAAACCGGTAAGGGAAATCCTTACCGGTTTTCTCTCATTATAGACTAAATCGATTTGTCGGATGAAGCAACTTATTTGCTACATAATTTTTATACTTTCATCGACTTTGCTTTCGGCTCAAGTGTTGGTTTCTGTTGATTTTCAAAAGAATAGTTTTTTGACGATTAATGGGTCAACCAATATTATTCCTTTCAAATTGAGTGAGAATATCGAAAGAATTTCGAAAAAGAATATTTCAATTACGACCATTCAAAGCCAAAATAAAGTCGTTTTAAGTCAAAATCAATTTTTGTTCGCTGTTAACAGTTTTACTTCAGACAATAAAATGGCATTGCGGGATTTCTTAAAGTTGTTGAAATCAGATGAATACCCCAATATGCAGGTTGAAGTAAATGCTTTGGAATTGCAACCTAATGCTGACCAACAACAGCTGATAAATGGTAAAGCCATTGTGAATATTACTATTACTGGAGTGACAAAACAATATACGATTCCTATTTCGTATATTCACGAAGGTGATTTATTCAACGTGAATGGTAAGAAGAAAATGAGTATCCGTGATTTCAAGTTAATACCACCTATTCAACTGATGGGACTGATCAAAGTTAGTGAGTGGATTGATATTGATTTTCATTTAGTCTGTAAAATCACTACTGAAAATACAGCGAATCTTTAGACCTTAGAACACATCTCATTTTTTGTTTCCTCTCAACATCTCTCTTTTTCCGCGAGGACCTTGTAGCCGTTCCACCGCATAACCGGCAGCTTGCAATGCCCTGCGTACAGACCCTTTGGCGCAATAGGTAGTCAAAATACCACCTTCGTTTGTATTCTCAAATAACTCTTCAAATAATTTAAGTTCCCACATTTCGGGTTGCTTATCAGGGGCAAATGCATCAAAATAGATTAAATCGTATTTCTTGCGAAAAACATATTCACACAAATCAACGTTTTCTTTTTTTAAGCAAAAATAGGGTGTAATCCAAACCTCTTCGCCCCAATTTGAAAGGTGAAGTGTCTCGAAAATTGCTTTTTTTTCAGGTGCAATCAGTGCTGCATAATTGAGCGAATTCGCTAATTCGAGGGTTAAAGGGTATAGCTCCAACGCAGTATAGTGAATTGATTTTCCGGTCTTTTCTGCTTCTATTAATGTAAGAAAGGCATTCAACCCAGTGCCAAAGCCAACTTCAAAAATAGAGATTTCTGATTTACTTAATTGATTTAAACCTGCTTCAATAAAGACGTGCTTCGATTCTTGCCAAGCTCCGTTTACAGAATGATAATGCTCGTTAAGGTCAGGTACAAAAAGTGTATGTGATCCGTCAGCTGTGCTTTCGAGAATGATGTTTGGGATTTGCATACGACAAAGGTAGCCAATATTTTGAGTGCGAATTCTATCTGGTATGCTAAGTTCTTTTTACGCCCAATCAAATATATTTATTACTTTTGTGAAAGTTCAAACGTCAAAGTATGTTTATCAAGAAAATTACATATTTACTTTTTTTATTCATTATCATCTTCACTTCGTCTTGTATTCAACCTAAGAAAGATAAAATGGTGATTACAGTTTCAATTTTACCTCAAAAATATTTTGCTGATAAGATTGTGGGGAAACAAATTGACGTGATGTGCATGGTGCCTGCCGGTTCAAATCCTGAAGCGTATGACCCATCACCTAATCAATTGATTCAATTGAACAAGAGTAAGGCATATCTGGCAGTGGGTAATTTAGGCTTCGAATTGGCTTGGTTAGGGAAATTGAAACAAAATCATCCTGAATTATTGATATTTAATACTTCAGACAGCATGACTTTAATCACCGAAATTGATGAACGAGTGCATTTGCATAAAAAGAACGTCGAGGAAAATCACGAGCATATTGGTCCAGACCCTCATATTTGGAGTTCGCCAAAATCTGCACGTATTATGGCACAAAATATTTATAAAGCTGTGATATCAATCGATCCGATACATCAACATTTGTATAAGAAAAACTTTAACTCCTTGATTTCAGAAATCGATACGCTCGACCGAAAAATAACTGAAAAGCTATCCAAAGTGAAGAATCGTTCCTTTTTGATTTACCATCCAGCACTTACTTATTTGGCACGCGATTACAACTTGAATCAATTAAGTGTAGAATTCAACGGAAAAGAACCTACACCACAGCACCTTCAACTGCTTATTGAAATTGCTCGAAAGGAAGATATCAAGGTTATTTTCGTGCAAAAAGAATTTGATGTTAAAAATGCATCTATTTTATCGAAAGAGACTGGTAGTCGAATTGTTCCAATTAATCCACTGAGTTATGAGTGGGCAAAAGGGTTGACTGAAATTGTAGACGCATTAGCAGTGCAAAAATAAGTGTTAATTTGAATATTTATCTGCGCTATAACAAAAGATAATTGTATGTCTGTAAATAAAGAATTATCCTACGCACCTATACGGTCAGTCGGAAAAAATAACCACAAAATCATTGAAATAGAAAATATTTCAGTTGCATATGACAATAATGTGGTTCTGAAAAATGTAAATTTTACCATCAATAGTGACGATTTTATTGGTGTTATTGGTCCGAATGGAGGAGGCAAAACTACCTTATTGAAATCAATTCTTGGATTGATTCCTTTGAAAAGTGGTTCGATCAAATACTTCGACCAGAATGGAGAAGTCCCCTCACTTCGTATTGGATATATGCCGCAAAACAACAGTATTGATCGTTCATTTCCTATCAGTGTGTATGAAGTGGTGCAGTCTGGCTTGGCTGGCGAAAGCAGCATCTTTCGTTCGTACACTCGATTGCAAAAAGCTGCTGTGGACGAAATCATCAAACAACTTGATCTCGAATCGTTACGCAAACGACCCATTAATGAGCTTTCGGGCGGACAGTTGCAACGCACTTTTCTTGGTCGTGCTTTGGTGATGAAACCACAACTGTTGATTCTCGATGAACCCAACTCATACCTCGATAAAGAGTCTGAAAACAAACTGTTTGAACTGTTGCAAGAATTACGTCCGAATGCAGCTATTATGCTTGTATCACATAATATTGCTTCTGTGCGTGCCATTGCTAAAAGTCTGGCATGTGTGAATGGAAATCTTCACTATCATACAAATACGGCTATTCCAACGGAGTGTTTTTATGAGTTTTATTAAATCTATACAGTTCAATAAGATTTTTTAAACAAAACTATTCAACATCGAAACACAAAATCATCTAATTTTGCAGTCGAATAATAAATCAAATGAAAATGGCAGACGATAAAAAAGAACCTTGGCTCAATTATTTGGCACTAACTACGATTGTTTTTGCAGTGTGTGCCACACTTTCGACCTTCAAAGGGGGTGGTTTCTCAACAAAATCAGTGCTTAGTCAGGAACAAGCATCCAATAAATGGTCGTATTTTCAAAGTAAAAGTCTCAAACTCTATTTGCACGAGACTCAGCGAGACAATTTAACTCTCGAGGCAATGAAAATTGCAAAAAACGATGTGAGTACTAAAGAGGCGTATCAAAAGAAAATTGATGAGTACGATGCGTCGGTAAAACGATATGAAAGCGAAAAAGCAGACATCAAAAAAGATGCTGAAAAGCTCGAATCACTTCGTGATGATGCCCAAAAACATTCTAAACAATTTGGGATAGCGGTTATTTTTCTTCAAATTTCAATACTTCTATCATCTATAGCTGCGTTGGTTAAGAGGAAATATATCTGGATTCTTGGCATGGGTGTAGGGGTCGTCGGAATTCTTTATTTTCTGGATGGATTCTTATTATTCTTGTAACATTTAACGAA
>JBAXGL010000213.1:0-4571 GCA_037139375.1 Bacteroidales bacterium
GCCACCAAAGGCGTTGCATATCCACGTTCGAAAAGTCCTTCACGAATCAGGCTCAAATTTTCGGCCTCTTTGATGCCTTGCGCAGTACAGCGCACATAATCAGCACCTTTTTCGATAATTCGAATAGCTTGTTCGATGGTTGCCTCCGTTTCCATGGTGGAAGTATTTGTCATCGACTGTATGCGAATAGGATTTGATGCACCCAGAGGTCTATTACCCACTTGCACCTCGCAGGTCGCTCTGCGTTTATAATTAAATAAGTCCATACATTTTCAAATTTTCAATTACAAAGGTAAGAAAAGTTATCATTCTAAAAGTCGAAAATAGGCGTGTTCCCTTTTATAATCCACTTCTATAAACAACACAAATTTTGGAATTGTGTTGCCTTGGTGGCAAAAAAAACCTCACTACAGCGTAATGAGGTTTATATCTTGGATTGATGATCAGATCAAAGTGGAATTCGAGCGAAAAAAGTGGTCCCTTCGTGAGGTGCTGAATGAAACCTAACCTGTCCCATCAAATATCGCTCTGTCAACAATTTAATCGAATACGTTCCTATACCCCGATCGACGCCTTTTGTAGAAAAAGAGCGTTGAAAAATCTGTGCCTGCACCTCTTTCGGCATCACCGATTGATTGTGAATACTGATTTCGACAGACTCTCCTACTTTCACACATTTCAGCGTAACTGTCTGATCTTCAAAAGAGGCTTCCAATGCATTCTTAAGCATGTTTATCACCACTCTTTTGAGCAATGTCACATCTGAGTGAATCAAAATATCTTCTGAATCTTGCGAAATTGTCATCAGTTTCTTTTCTGAAAAGCCGTTTATAGACAAGTAAGAAATGGTGTCTTTCAATAATTGCAATGATGGAATTGCACTCATGGAGGTTTTCAAATCACCCACTTCGGCAGACAGCAGTGTCCGTTGCGATAAAATCTCTTCGAGCAATTCGCCGCTCAGCTTGCCCATAATATCGAGGTACTCCTCTACATCTGAGCCTTCAAGCATATGCTCATGGGCATTCGTTGTTTTCAACAAATCGGCAAACCCTTTTATGGAACCTGCAATATTCAATATATCGTGGAAGAAAACGCGCTCCAATATCATACGCCGCTTTTGATCGCTGACATCTTCAATGGCTAGAATGGTGTATTTCTTTGTTTTATAATTGAATGGTGTAGCGGTCACCTTCAAATCCAAAAACTCTTCTGCAGTGTCGGCAGCGGTTCTTATGCGGCAATCACGAACAATCTTCTCTTCAGAGTTCTGACTTTCGATAATGGCATTTACAGCACCACAATAGCGACAATTTTCAGACGTTCCACATCCACCAGAATTATTCTTTGCGTTAACACAATTGATTGCCTCTCCTGGCCTTTCGCCAACGATTTCAGCGGAATCAAGCAGATTCAAAAAACCAACCAACGATTTATTAGCGAAAACTATCTGTCTATTTTCATTCAAAATAGCTGCCAATTCGGGCATTGCATTCAGCATAGCCGTTAAATACTCATTCTCCGAAATCTGTTGGTAATCTACAAAAACGACCGATCGAAGATCTCTCTTCGACGGTGCAAAAAAGGTATTATCATCCATCACAATATCATCTTATTTAGACAAATATACGATAAAATTGAACTTATGAAAATTATTCTAATTTAATTTGTATTTTAAAGGGAATATTAAACACATCACTGGATTTGAATTCATTCGAAACAGCCAAATTAATTACCTTTGCAAAAAAACAACTCAATAATTTCCAATGAAACAATTATCAATTTTCCTTTTCACAATTTTTCTTTTCGTCGGGTGCCAAACACCAACAAAAGTCGAGAAGCAGACATGCAACTATTCTATCACGCTCAATAAAGAGTTCATCGTCGAGCTTCCATCTAACCCATCTACAGGCTACAGTTGGCACTGGGCAAACGCTTCGTCAAGCGCTAAAATTCAGAAAACAAATGACTCGTTTACCTCAACGGCTTCTCCAAATATCGTTGGTGCTGGTGGCATTCAAAAAATCAGATTTAAAGGTGTGAAACGAGGGTTTGAAACCATCAAATTAGTGTACATCCGATCGTGGGAACGAGGTGCACCACCAGCAAAAACAATGATTTACACAGTTGAAATCCTATAAAAACAAGTATATGATCAACAAAAACATCAACCAAAATCCGTCTAACGCATTTGCCGCACTCATTCTTTTCGTATTGATTGGATGGATTTCGTCAGGTTTACTATTTGCTGCTATAGCATCTATTTTCCCTTCGTTTAAAGATATTTTGAGCAATAACTCTCTGCAAACTGGTGATTTTCTACGCGCAATGGTAGGCATCAATTTACCAATAATGTTTTTGCTTCCTGCCATATTTGTCGCAAGCAAATACCAACCAGGTCAGATAAAAAAAACCACGAGTTTAACTAATGCACCAACCCTATCAGCAATTGCACTTGCCGTTTTTGTGATTATTATCAGTCAACCAGCGCTCAACCTGATTGGTGAATGGAATAAACAACTTTCCTTACCTGATTCGCTTTCGAGTATCATGCAATGGATAAAATCGAGCGAAGCGGAGGCTGAAACGATGAGCAAGCTAATGATTGAAACCCATTCAACGGCAGTGTTGCTTACGAACATACTAGTAATAGGCATTTTACCTGGCATTTGCGAAGAATTTCTTTTCAGAGGGGTAATCCAGTCTATTTTCACAGATTGGTTTAAACGCAAACATGTAGCGGTATGGGCAACTGCTTTTGTTTTCAGTTTTATTCATTTCCAGTTTTTAGGATTCATTCCGCGCCTTCTGCTGGGGGCGATGTTAGGTTATTTCGTGCTTTATAGCGGTTCACTTTGGACATCTATTCTGGCACATTCACTGAATAATACCTTGATTGTGGTTTTATCGTATCTGCAGTTTAACCACATCATAAGCAATGATATAGAATCTTTGGGCTATGGCAACACAGCATGGATTGGTGTAATGAGCATTGTCTTTTCTATTGTCATATTTGTCTATTTTATCAAAAGAAAGATCCCAAATTCATACAAAGATTTATAATACCCAGATTTTCAAGCACAAAAAAGCCGTTTCAGAATATCTTCCGAAACGGCTTCATTTTTATCTAAAATCTACTGATTAAAGGCTGTTGATAGCGTTCAAATCTTCGAATGCAACTTGCAGACGTGCGATCAACGACTCTTCACCTTTGCGCAACCATACGCGAGGATCGTAGTATTTTTTGTTTGGTTTTTCGTCACCTTCAGGGTTTCCGATTTGACCTTGCAAATAAGCTCTGTTTTTAGCTTCGAAACCACGAACGCCATCCCAATATGCCCATTGAGTATCAGTATCAATGTTCATTTTCACAACACCGTAGCTGATAGCTTCGCGAATTTCTTCGTGAGTTGAACCAGATCCACCGTGGAATACGAAACTTACTGGGTGATCTACCGAAAGACCGTCTTTTGCACGGATGAAATCTTGTGAATTTTTCAAGATTTTCGGAGTCAATTTCACGTTACCTGGTTTGTACACGCCGTGTACATTACCAAATGAAGCTGCGATAGTGAAGTTAGGAGAAATTTTGCTCAATGCAGCATATACTTTGTATACATCTTCTGGTTGAGTATAAAGAAGGCTATTGTCAACATCGCTGTTGTCTACACCATCTTCTTCACCACCGGTGATACCTAATTCCATTTCCAAAGTCATACCCATCTTACTCATCCGAGTTAAGTATTTTTCACAGATTTCGATGTTTTCTGCCAGTGGCTCTTCCGAAAGATCCAACATGTGTGAACTGAACAATGGTTTGCCTGTTTCAGCAAAGTTTTTCTCACTTGCATCGAGCAATCCGTCGATCCAAGGAAGCAATTTTTTAGCAGCATGGTCAGTGTGAAGAATCACGCGAACACCATAAGCTTCTGCCAAAGTGTGGATGTGTTTCGCACCTGCGATAGCACCCAAAATACCTGCTTGATGACCTTCAAGCTTCAACCCTTTACCTGCATTGAAAACAGCACCACCGTTAGAAAACTGAATCATAACAGGAGCGTTAGCCACTTTAGCAGCTTCCATCACTGCATTCACAGTAGATGAACCAACAACGTTTACTGCAGGAATTGCGAAACCTTCTTCTTTCGCTACTTTGAAGATAAATTGCAGATCAGCACCGGTCACAACACCAGGCTTAACTACATCAGAAATTTTACTCATAATAGTTTATTTTTAGTTAGTGTAATCTAATTGAATCGCAATTTAAATGCAAATTCAGGAATTGAATTCTGTTTTGAAAAAGCATACTAAATGCGCCACAAAAGTACCAATTTTTTCTCGAAACACAAAACAACTTTATGTAATTCACAAATGTTTACTCTCAAAGAAAGATGATTCTGAATGATTAAATATATTGCTAGTTTTTGCCAAAAACTCTTAAGTCAATCAAAAAAAACGCTGCCCCAATTTTTTGAGACAGCGCTTCGATAGATTTCACTTTCGAATTATTTCTTCACTGCTGGGGGTGGCGGTGGAGTTGCAACTTTCTTTTCAGTTGCAGCTTTTTTCAT
>JBAXGL010000214.1:0-4561 GCA_037139375.1 Bacteroidales bacterium
GAGTTGTTATTTTTCACATAATCGCTGTCACAAACAACAATTGCAGTATTGGTAAACGAAATATTCGGTGTAGATCCTATCTGTTTCACTGACATTGTAATATTCGGATACGAACTGTTTTTTGCCAATACATCACTCCGAGTAAAAGCGTAAGCATTACCAACATTTGAAATTGTCCATCCACTGCCAATAGGAGTGCCAACGATCTGCAACCCAATTGGGATAGTATCTTTAACTGTCACTATGCTTCCCACTACGCTTGCTGTCTGACCCGCATTTGTGACCTTTAACGTCAAGACATTTGAATTCGGTATCGAAGAATCTAAACAAATTTGACTGGCAGTTTGTGAAACCACAAAATCGGGAGCATTGGTCAAATCAATTTTAGTAGATGCTGAAGATGTATTATTTACCAAATCTGGATCCTTGATGTTTGAAGTCCCCAAATCTACTGTTGCAGAGTTCGTTAACATACCACCACTTGGGTAGGCAATTACATTTCCTTTGATAGTAAAAGTAGCAGAACTTATCGGAGCTATATCTAAAGAAATATTCGACAAATCGGTGATTGGATAATTCGATGCAGTGGTCTTTGGATCTCCATGATTGTCGAATGTAACACTTTTGACTCTAAAATTAGAAGAAATCTGACTCAATGCCTCTTTCAATATCAGGCCTTTAGCCAATGAATCTGTTTGGTTATAAACATCAATGGTATAGGTCAATTCGTCACCCACTTTAGCAGTCAGTTTATCTACCGATTTGCTAGTTCTGATTCCTCCGGCCGAAGTAATAATCAGATTCCTAATTTCGTGGATATTAATAGATTGGCCTGTTGACGCAGCTAAGCCCATCTTCAACGAAGCAGGAGGAACCGTTGGAAGTTCATATGGTCCAAGAACTTTACTGAAAGTGCCATTTTTCTGAGTCATCATGCGTATTGTGATACTATATTTACCGTTCGGCTGAGGTGAGATTTCTAACTGTGTTCTTCTATAATATGAAGTTCCATCCGGTCTACTGTTAACTTGACCAGCTTGCAGATCAAATCCTAAACTAGAATTGCCAGTCAACCATGTGTATCCTTTGTACCAATTGTCTGCTTTAGAACCAGGACCTCTGATCCCAATAGTATTTTTCGTATTACTAAAGCCTATACCACCATCGCGGGCTTCGCTGATACGACTATAATTTCCATATTCATCAAAACCAATGCCGACATAACCACCTGTCAATCCATGTTCTAAAGGAGATTGATAATCAATCTGACGTTGAGCATAACCTAATGAACCACCAAATCCACCCATTGAAAAAGGAGTTACAGTGGCATCATACAGAAATATTGAAAACCCATCTGCCCCACCAAATCCATCAGAATTTGTGCGCCAAATATTAAATTCCATATCAATCAAAACACCATTTGTTGACGCAAAAGACTGATTGATTATGGCATAACCCTTTTGTTCCTTTTGATCTCGGGTTAATCGCAACCAACCATCGCCCTCGGAATCGATCAGACTATCGGCATTCGCAGTCAAAAAAGCTTTATTGGGACTACCTCCAAATGTGAGAGAGTTGGACGACTTTCCTCTGAATGACTCATTGATGTAAAATCCTTCAGCTTTTAAAGCATTTTCAAAAAAGAAAAGTGAGATTAATCCGAATGCAATATATCGCATTAAAAATGACACTTTTGATATTTTCTTCATACGGTTAATATTTATTTTTCAATAATAGTCGTAACATAGATTAAAGCGGGTAACTTTTCCAAAAATTGTATTTATTTTGGATATAGACATAAGTTGAATTTCTTTGACTTCAACATTTATTTTTTGAAAGCAACTACAATCCTACCTCCATTTAACACAAATATACAAAACAAAATCAGAACATTACAGCACAATTTTCAATTTATTATTAATCTAAATAATTTCTGTTAACCATAAACATTCATTACAGTTCAAAATATAATTGAAAATAAAATACTATTTAAAATAAAAATCAGTTATACCGCTTGATAATTTCCACTGATTTGTAGTAATGTAATAATATATCGCGATAAGAATAGCCCTTTGCCCCCATTACCGCCGCACCAATCTGGCACAATCCGACACCATGTCCCCAGCCAGCGCCAATAAGGCTAAATTTAAAGGGCACCCCATTGTTATCTAACTCTTTATCAACGACAAAAGCTGAACTGTATAAATGTGAATCAGACAACGATTTACGAATGAGTAACTCCTTTCCTATCACCTTGGTCTGCTTAGTTCCAACGATTCTCAACCGAATTATTCTCCCAGAAACACCACGCTCTATCGGTTGCAAATCGATAATATCACCAAAATCGATTCCAATACGTTTATGTATCAACGCAGACAATTCTTGTTGAGTATAGTCTACCTTCCAACGAAAAAAGTTGGTAGTTTCCTGATCGTAATTATTTAATACTTGAGCCAGAATATTTTTGTCAGTAGTATTGCAAAATGCGGAGGGTGACTTACGAATCCAGTTTTGAGCTTCATCTTCGTTTTTACAATCAGGCTTTTCGGATATTGTATTAGTGACTCGGTCAAATACTTTTTGAAGATAAGGATGTGCTGTTGGCTCCCAACAGTTCTCAAACTGTTCTAATATTCCACCGCAACATTTTGAGAAGCGAGCATCGCAAATCGAACCGTTGTACATCAGCAATTCGCCTGTTGTTTCTTCGACAGCCTTTTTTACTTGCGGTGTAGTAGCTCGGGTGATGCCTTGATAGCGTTGACAATGATCGTCGGCACAGACATCATACAACGTGTGATCTTCTCTGTCCCACCATTTTATCCATTCACTGTCGGTGTGACTATCTGATATATATTTCACAGATTGGGAAGACAACTCATTTTTCTTTGCCAATTGCGACAGTAACCAACTGCGTGAAATCACGGCATGAGCTTTCAACAACTCCAGTGAGGCAGTTGCACTCATTTCAGACGAAATAACACTTTTGAGGTATTCTTCGACAGGCACCAGATTGATGGCTGTCAATTTATCAACTTCAACAATCAACTTCAATGCACCCCGAAAACTCTGTTCTTCTTTACGTTCCCAATGAAAATTGATACCAATCACTACCTCTTTCAGCGTAAAAAAAGCCTCCGAAGTGAGAGGCTCAAACACCAACTGTTGATAGTAGTTTTGTTCAAAAACAATTCCATTATCCGACAAAAAAACTGATAAATCGCCTGATAATATTCGGTTTGACCCTTGAAGTCGAAAATTGCCTTTTAACTCAAATGGTATTTCGATGGCAGAAACAATACCAACCGCGAGAATAGGTTCTTGCATAAATTTGTGTAATAAAAATCACAGTACGTTGCAAATATACAAATTCCAGCATTCATGAGCAATAATTATCAATTCTTCGAACTATCGTGCACCAAGAATCTGTTGAAATAGTTCTTTATAGGTCATAACACCTTCGTGAAAGAGAATAAGCTTCCTCTTTTCGCTATAAATATGAATCGATGGTGTGAAACTTGGATTGCAATATTGGAAATACGATCGCTCTTTATCTCGAAGAAATTTTATTTTACTTGAGCCACCTAATTTATATTTTAATGCAAACTCATTGATAAAGGCCGTATCTTCTTTGGCAATAAAAAGAAACTCAACGTTGGAAGGAAAATTATTCAGGTGATTCGAAATTATTTCTGCTTGCCTCTCACAAAATGGGCAATTTTTCTTAAAATAGACTATTACAGTTTGATTATCGTCGTCAATACTATCCGGTACAAACACACGCCCATTTAATTGATAATATCTAAAAGCTGGCATCACCCGAAGAGAATCATAAAGACTCAATTGCTGCTGAGCGTAACTTGTAGTTAAAGCCACGAGGCATACACTTATAAATAGCAGTTTTCTGATAATCATAGCCCGTTATTGAAATGATTTAGAAGCCAAAAACAGATAGACCCAACCAACAACGAAACAAACCCCACCGATAGGCGTAATCAGTCCGACCCAATGCCAACTATGATTATGAATACTTGTGAATGCCAGCAAATACAACGAGCCACTAAATAATAGCACACCGGCATAGAAAAATGAAGCTGCCCGTTTGAATTTAGGGTTGTTATGCTGATGATACAACACAGCTATTAAAATCAAAACTATCGTGTGATAAAACTGGTATCGCACTCCTGTTTCGTAGGCTGCCAGCATTTCTGACGAGAGCAATGGTTTCAGTCCGTGTGCACCAAATGCACCCAGCAAAATGCACATCACACCAGATACGGCAGCAATTGACAAAATATTTTTCATTGATATGTTTATTTTGCTTTCATTATTTTTAAACGCATGACAATAGAAAAAGTTGTTAAGAATAAACAAAATCGCCCAATCTGAAATTTCATATGTGTTTTTTTGTGCAGTTTCTTTTTATTTGATGAACTCACTTTATCAGTAATTCATTCTATGGATTATTATATGTCGTGGTTCAACTCCTCTTGTTTATTCAATATTGTATCACATTTTTGGCTATAGATAAGACTTATTGCCAGATTTGTTATACAAAAAT
>JBAXGL010000215.1:0-4539 GCA_037139375.1 Bacteroidales bacterium
GGTAATACTCTTTTCCTAGTTTCCAAATGTTTTTGAAAAAATGTTTTTGCGAAAAAGACTTTCCCTGAGAATTCCTTTTTCAAAAGCGTGTGCAAAAGTAGTCTATTTTTTTTATTTGCAACTTATATCTCTCAGATAATTATGTTAAAAAACATAATTATCTGACATACAGCGCTAACTTCAAGTTGACATATGCACATTCAGATTACGATATTTTATAAATTCACTAGAAATCGGCAATTAAGCGTAGATTAAGTTGGCGAGAAGTAAGGAAATTTGGAACTGCGTATTGTTTATTATCAATGTCAGTAACCCAAAAATAGGAGTTTGTATTCTTTATATCGAGCAAATTAAAGACATCTAACCCAAGCCAAATAGTTTTGAAATTTCTGAGAACTGGTTTTTTCATCCATTTTCCTTCTCCACCAACGAGCATTCGCGAAACACCAATATCGACACGGCGATAAGATGGAGTACGAAATTTTGAGCTTTCGACAGCAGAACCAGGAGCAGAGACCGGTAACCCAGCAGCCCAAATCATTTTCAGATTCATTTTGTAATTTGGATCTGTCGGCCAATAATCTTGAAAAAACATAGAAAAACTATACGCTTGATCCGTCGGTCGTGGCACAGTAACACCATTAATTGTTTCTTCAGATTTCATCAACGAGAAACTCACCCAAGAATCAGTACCTGGAACATATTCACCAAAAAGCTTGCAATCTAAACCTGCGGCGTATCCATTCGACATATTTTCCCCAGTGTAACGCACGCGTACATTATCAACTTTATAAGGAATTAAGTTGTTCAGTTTTTTGTAATAAGCTTCTGCGGTCAATTTGAACGGCCTTCCTTTGGAACGAAAATTATAATCACCACCAGCGATTATTTGCACAGATCGTTGAGACTTTATATTGTTATTTAAGTGAATTATATAATTTCCGTTCACCTTTATTGTGTCGCGATACTCCTTATAAAATGGAGCCTGATAATAAACACCACCCGCTATACGCAAGGTGAAATTCTTGTGACTATCGGGAATCAAAGATGCCGAAAAGCGAGGACTCACAATCCACTCCTTATTAAAACTCCAATAAGAAGCCCTAATACCACCTGTTAAAGAAAAAAGCCCAAAGTCTGAATTAACTTTATATGTATCTTGCAGAAAAGTGGAAAATCTACTATTATTAATAACTTCATTAGCTGGGTCAGACTTCAGATTAGAATAAACTGAAACACCAGGCAATTGTTTCAAATCGTATGAATGCAAAGAATATCCTGCGGAATCGCGCATTTCCCACTCATTTATCTTATCTTTGAAATGCTCTGTCTGAAAAGTCGCCCCCCATTGTAGATTATTTAGTCCAATTTTTCGACTTCCCTGATGAGAAAGAGAAATCACTCTGGCATTCAACCGATTGCGCGCATGCTGAAGAAATGTACCTACCCCAACCGTTTGCCCATCAACAGACTTAGCAGCTTTAGGATTTGCATCCACATCGCTCAACCAATATTGTCCTGCAATATCATAGGTCTCTTTTTCACCTGTCAAAAAAATAGAAGGGAGCAATGAGAGGACGGTTTTATCATCAGGTCTAAAATTAAGAGATAGAGACCCAAAGCCAGTTAGGAAAGAGTCATCTTCTTGTCCGTCGAAATAGACTGTAAACTTTCGTGGAGACTGAAGTGTGCCAAAACTTGTTGTTCTTTCTTGTGGAATAAAATTATAAATGTTCTGCGAAATATTCCCCAATAAAGTTACATCAAACTTACTACTAAAAGTATAAGTCATAAAAGTCTGATAATCAAGGAATGAAGGATTATATTCGCCCTTTGTATCAAGTGAATTAAGTAACGAAGTATTTTTCTTGTAACGAAAACCGTGCATTTGCGTAAATTTGCCAGTACCGTGACCTACATAAGCATTTATACCCATCAAACTGGTAGAGACAGATACTTCCAACGAAGTCGGTTTTTTGTAAGTTATATCCAACACTGACGACATCTTATCGCCATACTTTGCATCGAAACCGCCTGTAGAAAAGCCGACATTCGCCACCATATCGGGGTTGATAATACTCAAACCTTCTTGTTGTCCAGCACGAATGAGAAGAGGACGATAGACTTCAACACCATTGATATAGACGAGATTTTCATCAAAATTACCTCCTCGAACAGAATATTGAGAACTCATTTCGTTATTCGAACTCACTCCAGCAAAAGTCATAATAAGAGATTCGATATTACCTCCTGAAGCATCAGGAAGCAGTTTAACTCGATGAGCATCAAGAGTCTGCATCATATCAGTTTGCAGACGATTCCCTTTCACCTTTGTCTCTTTAAGTCCAATCGATGATGTATTCAATCTTATATTAAGCAAGAAGTCTTTCTGTGGTGACAATATTGATCGACTTGTTTTTTGGAATCCAAGGCAAGAATAAACGATAGTTAAAGTATCGTTTGGAGAGACAACAAATTCGTAAAACCCATTTGCATTAGATGTGGTGCCGATAGCAGATTTCCAGACAGAAATGGAAGCGGATTCAATACCTCTATTATCACTATCAGTAATATATCCGCTTACATGTATCTTTTTTTGAGCAAATGAATTTGAAGCAAATCCAACAAGTAACAAACAGAAAATTATTTTTCTTAAAAGCATTTGAGCGATGTTATTTCACTATTCTATTAACGCAATTGAAAATCATAAATTATACTTCATTTCGAAAGCGGCTACAAAATTATGTTTTTTCAAGGTTTTATCTTCTATTCTTTGAAAAAACATTTGACAATAAGCTAATTAATTGTAAATTCGTTTCTTTAGGCAAAATCTTTTTTTTCAGTTATCTTTGCAACAACAAATTTGAGATTTCAAAATGAGCTACTTCAATGAGCTATTGCAGATAAGACGTTCGACTAGAAAATTCACGGAAGAATTATTGAATCCCGAAGAAGTGGAACTAATTCTGAAAGCAGGATTAATGTCTCCTTCGTCGAAAAAGCGTAATCCATGGGAATTTATTGTTGTTGAAGAGAAAGAACTACTCGCAAAATTATCAAATTGCAAAGGCCATGGCTCGTCACTCATAGAAGGTGCAGCAATGGCGGTAGTAGTTATAGGAGATGCTATAGTCAGTGATGTTTGGATTGAAGACGCTTCGATAGCTTCGATATTGATGCAGTTGCAAGCCGAAGATTTAGGCATTGGAAGCTGCTGGATTCAACTGCGATTACGCGAAACAGAACATGGTATCAATTCTGAGGAATATGTAAAAGATATTCTGAATATTCCTTATCATTTACAGGTTTTATCTATCATTGCTTTCGGTCGGAAAGGAGAAATAAAGACACGTTTCGATGAAGAAAAGCTACAATGGGAGAAAATTCACATTGGAAAATGGTAAACCTGAGTTATTTGTAAACAATTGGTAAACAAAGAATAACCTAGCTAAACATTTCAATTATGGCAATAAAAAAGGATGAAAATAAATTAGCGACCGGAATCACTATTCTGATTATCGGTCTGATTCATTTGATTGAAAAGAGCCGAATGATAACCTTCAATGCGGCTGTTTGGCAAGAACTGATTGATTGGCGAAGTTATTTTATCTACGCCGCTCTAGCATTTCTGATTGTAAAGACACAGAAAACCTTTGGAATCGTGCTTCTAGTTTTAGGAATTCTACTTAGAATAAATACATTACTCCACTTTCTAGGCAAATTTCAAGACTATCTGATACCAAGTTTTCTCATCATCATTGGTGCAACATTAATTATCGGAGTGCTGCGCAAATGAGAATAACATTTATTGGTGCAGGGAATTTAGCCACTCGTCTCGGTATTGAGCTGACTCGAAAAGGGCATCAGATTGTGCAGGTTTATAGTCGGACAGTAGATGCTGCTAAATTGCTTGCCGAAAAGGTTTCTGCATCGTACACTAATCAAATAGAATCGATTGACGACAGTGCTGATCTCTATATTTTCAGTGTTAAAGATGACGCTCTGGTTTCTGTATTATCTCAAATGAAACCCAACAGCAGCTTGTGGGTGCATACAGCAGGCAGCTTACCCATTTCGGTTTTCGAACCGTATTGTACAAATTATGGAGCATTATATCCTCTTCAGACTTTCAGTAAATCGCGTGAAGTGGATTTCTCAATAGTTCCGATTTACATAGAAAGCAACCATAGCGAATCGCTGGAAACAGTGCGCCATTTAGGACAATCAATTTCCAGAAATGTTATAGAAGCAACTTCTGAGCAGCGAAAACGGCTCCATTTGGCGGCAGTTTTTGCCTGCAATTTCACAAACCGTATGTATGCCATAGCTGCAAAATTACTTGAAGAGAAAGGGCTTGATTTCGCTCAATTGCTTCCGTTGATTGACGAAACAGCACATAAAGTTCACGAATTGCATCCGAAAGATGCTCAGACTGGTCCAGCCATTCGTTTCGATGAAACAATTATAGGAAATCACGTCGATGCCCTGAGCGAAACTGATCTCAAGCACATTTATTATATGTTGAGTGAGAATATTTTT
>JBAXGL010000216.1:0-4497 GCA_037139375.1 Bacteroidales bacterium
TAAATAGTATTGATTAATCAAAAATCTGACCGCGAGTTTCAGACAAAAGAATCATACGATCATATTCTTTTGGCGACAAATCCATAAAATAATAAAGAGCAGGATTCACAGGTCGACCATTAATATGAACTTCGTAATGCAGGTGAGGCGCGGTAGATTTACCTGTGCTTCCTACATATCCAATAACTTCTCCCCTTTTCACCTTTGCTCCTGCACGAGTTTTAATAGCACTCATATGTGCATATTTAGTTTGATAACCATAACCATGATTGATCAACACACAATTGCCATAACCTTGATCCCATCCCGCGCTTTGAACTTTTCCAGCACCTGTTGCATAAATCGGCGTACCAACTCGTGCTGTAAAATCCATTCCAGTATGCATCTTTGCTGTATGGTAGATGGGATCGACACGAACGCCAAAACCAGAAGAAAGTTGTTTTAAATCTTTATTCAGAATGGGCTGAATTGCTGGTGTACAAAGTAATCGTTCCTCTCTTGTGCCCAGCAATTGAACCAACTCATCGAACGATTTTGATTGCAAATAAATTTGTTTCGCCAAAACATCCATTTTCAATGCGGTGGATTTGATTAACGCTTCATTCGATAATCCTTTCAAATCATCGTATCGGCTTGAATTCAAAATACCTGCTCGACGAGAACTTTGTGTAGTGGGGTCAGATTGCAAAATTACCCGATAAAGATTATCATCGCGTTCTTGCATTGTGTTCATCACATCTAGCGCTTTATCCAATCGATTTGACAATAACCGGTTTTGAGTTGAAAGCACATCAATTTCCCGTTTCATCATTTTGTCAGAAGGAGTTCCGATATAAAACACATACAACGCATAAGCAATAACTCCAACCACTATGCCACTTATAGAATTGCGAACAATGCCAAAAAACCGCTCTTTGGCAGTTAAATAAACCCGTTCGTAGGTAAGAGTTGCAGGATTATATCGAAAATAAGTTTTCTTTCTCATTAAAAATGACGACCATTTAGGAAGTTTTACCACAAAGATTATGGCAAAAATAATATTTTAAGCTATTTTTGCAAACTGTTTTTCAGATTATTAACTCACAGGTTTCAATAAAGTTTATTAAACGACTGTTATTTAATCTCTTGGCTAAATATTCATTTCATACTGAAACTAACTATACCTAACCAATATGTTGACTTCGAAAGAAATTCGCGAATCCTTCAAATCATTTTTTGCTTCGAAAGAGCACCTCATCGTTCCATCTGCTCCAATGGTCATCAAAGACGACCCAACGTTGATGTTCACCAATGCCGGAATGAACCAATTCAAAGACATTATTCTTGGAAATGCAGTTGCTAAAAGCAAACGTGTGGCTGATTCTCAGAAATGCCTTCGTGTAAGCGGAAAACACAACGATTTGGAAGAAGTAGGAATTGACACTTACCACCACACGATGTTTGAGATGCTTGGCAATTGGTCATTTGGCGATTATTTCAAAAAAGAAGCCATCGAATGGGCGTGGGAATACTTGACAGAAGTATTGAAATTAGACAAAGAACGCCTCTATGTAACAGTTTTCGAAGGATACGCTCCTGAAGGATTGGAACGTGATGACGAAGCTGCCAAAATCTGGGAACAATTTCTGCCTGCAAGCCGCATCATCAATGGAAACAAAAAAGATAATTTCTGGGAAATGGGCGATACAGGCCCGTGCGGTCCATGTTCTGAAATACACATCGACATTCGCGACAACGATGAGCGTGCCAAAATCGACGGGCTGACGTTAGTAAACGGAAGCCATCCTCAAGTGATCGAGATTTGGAACAACGTATTCATGCAATACAACCGCAAAGCTGACGGTTCACTCGAAGGACTGCCTGCAAAAGTGATTGACACGGGTATGGGCTTCGAGCGTTTGTGTATGGCACTACAAGGCGTTCAGTCGAACTACGACACAGATGTTTTTCAACCAATTATTCAGGCAATTGCCAAATTGTCAGGAAAATCTTACCGCGATAACGAGCAAACCGACATCGCAATGCGTGTGATTTCTGATCACATTCGCACCATTTCCTTTTCTATTACCGACGGACAATTGCCATCGAATGCAAAAGCAGGTTATGTGATTCGTCGCATTTTGCGCCGCGCAGTTCGTTACGGATATACATTCCTTGGACAACAAAAGCCTTTCATGCATAAATTGCTTCCGGCTTTGATTGACACGATGGGCGATGCTTATCCTGAATTGATTTCGCAGCAAGATTTGATTCAAAAAGTGATCAAAGAAGAAGAAGAATCGTTCCTTCGCACACTTGAGACAGGTATTCGCTTGCTTGACAAAGTGATGGCCGACACCAAAGCTGCTGGTAATTCGGTAGTGGAAGGCAAAGTCGCATTTGTGCTTTATGATACCTACGGCTTCCCTCTCGATTTGACGGAGTTGATTTTGAAAGAAAATAATCTTTCGACCGACATTGAGGGCTTCAATGTGGAGATGCAAAAACAAAAAGAACGTGCTCGCAACGCTGCTGCAGTCGAAACCGGCGATTGGGTGATCGTAAAAGAAGGCAATCCGGTATTTGTAGGATACGATTTCACCGATTGCGATGCCGAAATTCTCCGCTACCGCAAAATGAAGCAAAAAAATCAAGAGCTTTTCCAACTGGTTTTGGATAAAACGCCTTTCTACGCCGAAAGTGGCGGTCAGGTTGGCGATAGCGGCTGGTTGATTGGCGACGACGAAAAAATCGAAATCACAAATACAAAAAAAGAGAATAATCTTTCTGTGCATTATAGCACAACTTTACCAAAAGACCTTACACAAGCTTTCAAGGCGCAAATCAACACTTCCGACAGACAAGCGACCGCTTGCAACCACTCAGCAACTCACTTGCTACACGAAGCTTTGCGTGAAGTGTTGGGTACACACGTGGAGCAAAAAGGCTCGTTAGTTTCACCAGACAGTTTACGTTTCGACTTCTCACACTTCCAAAAAGTAAGCGAAGAAGAGCTTCGTCAAATTGAGAAATTGGCAAATGAAAAAGTGCGTGGCAATTTCGGCTTAGAAGAACATCGTGCAATGCCAATCCAGCAAGCGCGCGATTTAGGCGCAATGGCATTGTTTGGCGAAAAATACGGCGATGAAGTTCGTGTTATTCAATTCGGCACGTCGGTGGAACTTTGCGGAGGTACGCACGTTTCGTCAACTGGAAACATTGGAATGATTAAAATCACGTCCGAAAGCTCGATTGCCGCTGGCATTCGTCGCATCGAAGCTGTTACGGGAGCAAAAACAGAAGAATTAGTTAATGCACAACAGGAATTATTGAAAGAGCTGCGTGGCTTGTTCAACAATGTACCCAACGTGGCAATTGCCGCTCAAAAAGCATTGGACGAAAATTCTGCGCTGAAAAAGCAAATCGAAGAGTATATGAATCAACGTGTGGCTTCGTTGAAAGAAGAGTTGCTGAAGCAAGTTGAGGTACGTGCAAATGGTGTGCAACTCATCCGCTTATCTGCCGAACTTTCTGCCGAAGCGGTCAAAAACATCGCTTTCCAATTGCGTGGTCAAGTGACTGAGAAACTTTTCTTCGTGGCAGGAACAGTTGCCGATGGAAAACCATTACTGACAGTTGTTTTAAGCGACGATTTGGTGAAAGAAGGCATCAATGCATCGAATCTTGTTCGCGAAGCTGCTAAATTAATTCAAGGTGGTGGCGGTGGCCAACCTCACTTTGCTACTGCTGGTGGTAAAAATACGGATGGATTGAAGACTGCATTAGATAAACTAGTCGAATTATCGGGATTGTAAAGAAAAGGATTTCTCATATTTATAAACTTTGCCCTAAAAGTTAAGAGACTTAACTTTTAGGGCATTTTTTTGGTAATCAGAATGATCAAGAAATTCAATCCCAATTACCCACATTCCAACTATGAGTCATAAAAAAAGCACATCCATTTCTGAATGTGCTTTCGTTTCATGATTCTCTTGTGAGAATTAATATCTGCTGCTGCCTCCGCGACGATCTCCGCCACCTGAGTTTCCGCCGCTATAGCCACCACGGCCACCACCTGCGTTTCCACCGCCATATCCGCCACGATTGCCACCGCCACCGAATCCACCGGTGCGAGCTGGACGCTCTTCGCGAGGACGAGCTTCTGTAACTGCGATTTCTTTTCCGTCGAATTCACATTGATTCAACTCTGCAATAGCTTTGTTAGCTGCTTCGTCGTCAGACATCTCTACAAAGCCGTAACCTTTAGATTTACCTGTAAATTTGTCACTGATTACTCTAGCTGAAGTGACTTCGCCATACTCTGCAAAAAGGTCTTTTAAGTCGAGGTCATTGACATCGAAGCTTAAATTTGCTACAAAAATGTTCATTTGATAAGGGTTTAAAAATGATTAGTTGATTGAAGAGGAAAGGCTGAGAACGTACGCTTACTTTTATATGCCCTTTCGCAATGAACTGGATAGAATAGTGGGGATGACTCGGACTTATTTTCAATTGTCG
>JBAXGL010000217.1:0-4467 GCA_037139375.1 Bacteroidales bacterium
TGAAGCCTTGTTTACTGCAGGAATGGCAAGTCCAGCGAATTATACAAAAGGATTTCGAATTTCTATTCCAGTCTGGTTGTCTGGTATTAGTGTTGGTGATTTGATATACTCTAAAGCACGAACAGGCAATAATTTCAAAATAGAAAATGATACGGTTGGTTACAACCGTGCACGAGGGATATTGATGAAAGCTTCGAATGGCACTATAAAAAACAATTTTGTACGTGGCTGTATGTTAGGGGGTATCGTTTTAGCTCCTGAATTTTACTGGATGGAAGCCGGTTGCTCCAGTAACGTGGAAATTAGTAATAATTTGATATCAAGGTGTATGTTTGAAGCAAGCAGTTGGGGGCAAAGTCAGGCTGCTCCATTGACAGTAATTTCTTTTAATGGATCAAAGGCAATTTCAGCTGCAGGTGGATTTTCGAATATATCTATCCACGATAATGCCATCATAGGATGCCCCAAACCAAATGTGGTTTTAACTTCAATTTATGGGTATTCCTACTACAACAATCAATTAACACCTGATTTAATGATGGTAAGACAGCATGGTAAAAATTATGGAATAACAAATACGGACGATTTCTGGAGTCTCAATTTAGCAAATCCTTTGACAACAAGTATTTCAACTTACAATGATCAAAGGGTTCGTCTTTCGGTGTTGAATAAGTCTTTGATGATAGACACCTTAGATGAAAGAAGGAGTAAGGTTGTTGTTGTTAATATCAATGGCACTGAGGTTTACCGTGGATTTATCTCTTCAAAAGAGCGAATAAATAATCTGAATCTATCAAACGGAACTTATATTGTGAAAATATCAAACCAAGCATTTACCATTATCAAAAAAATAGTAATCCTATAAAGAAAGGAATATTATTCTTTTATGGATAGAGCTATTTATGTTGTAATAATTGTATTGTTATAAAAACGGCACATAACGATAGAAAATCGTTAGTGCCAAACTCTCAGTACAATTTATTTTTGCAGCGTAGTTAAGCCGAATTTTTGTATTATTTTACGATCTAAAATACGATGAAAAAACATTTAGCAATTGTTTTTGTGACACTTGCGTCATCAATAGTTGGTTTATTGATTATTGGTTGTCTGCAGGTTAGAGCTTCAGATACATTTAATATCATTTACAATTCAGGTAAAACGGTTGTAAAAATCCGATATGACAAAAAAACAAAAGATTATACACCTATTATTGACGCAGTTCTCGATTCAGTAGAAGGTAAAAACAATGTTTTGATTGTCTTTGAGAAAGGGATATACCATTTTTATCCTGAAAAAGCGAATTCACAATATCTCAATATTTCGAACAATGATAGTGGAATAAAGAGAATTGCTTTTCATATAGGACAACACAGTTCTTTTGAAATTGATGGTGGAAATTCAGATTTTATATTCTACGGAAAACTTATTCCTTTTTATGTCGAAACTTCGAAGAATATTTCACTTCATCATTTTACTATCAATTGGGATTCTCCATTTGTATTCGAAGCGTTAGTCGTTAATAACAATACTAAAGATAATTCTTTTGATGTCAAAGTTCCAAAGGATGAGAAATATCATATAACAAATAATCAGCTCTCATTTAGAGGATACGATTGGTCAATAGGTTTAGGAGAGAATATTGTCTATAATGTAGAGTCTAAGCGTCCGTATTATTATACTTCAAAATACGAACACGATTGGAGAAAAAAGACCCTTACAGCCATTGATCTAGGTAATCGTGTGATTAGATTGAAAGGTACAACTGCCGCAGTTCCTCCAGTAGGTTCATTATATATTGATAAAGGTCCTCATGGTCAAAACCGGCTTTTTCCTGCTATCTTTATAAATGATTGTGAGAACTTCAATCTTGCATCAATAAATATTTATCATTCAGGTGCAATGGCTTTAATTGCTCAAAAAACGAATACTATACATCTCAATAAAGTCAATGTAATTTTACCACCATCATCATCGCGAATGATTTCTGCGTCAGCAGATGCAACACATTTTGTTAATTGTAAGGGAACAATAAGCATGGATAGTTGCCGATTTGAAAATATGCTCGATGACGCAACCAATGTGCATGGTGCATATCAAATTGTAGACTCCATTTTGACAGATCATCAGCTAGCTCTTTCTTCTGGTCATTTTCAACAAAATGGATTTCATCTTTTTTCTCCTGGAGATACTTTAGCTTTGGTTGATCGACTTACTCTTAAGACTGTATGTCTATCAAGAGTTAAAGGATATAAAGTAGTCAATGATACCTATTTTTTGGTGGAAACTGAAACTCCTCTAATTTTAAAACCTATTGCGCACCGATATGTAGTGGAAAATTTGTCATGGAAAGCTGCTCTCACAATGCGTAATTGTACCGTAAAGCAAAATAGGGCACGTTCAGTATTAGTTTCTACCACCAAGCCTGTTCTAATAGAGAACAACTACTTCTCGTCTATGATGGCGGGTATTCGAATTTGTGGAGATGCAAATTATTGGTTTGAGTCAGGCGAAGTTAATAAGGTTGTTGTCCGAAATAATACATTTGAAGATATTGGGATTGGAGGACATTCGCCACAGGCTGTATTGCAGATTGACCCCATTTTAAAGAAAGATTATCGTGCCGGATTTTACTTTCATAGAAATATAGTTTTTGAAAATAACATTGTAAAAACATTCGACCCTCTTATTGTGTATGCACTATCTGTTGATGGACTTGTTATCCGTAATAATAGGATAATGCTGACACAAAAATACAAGTCAATTTTTGGCGATTTGTCACAATTCGATATACACCATTGTCGAAATCTACAGATTTATGGAAATGTTTATACTGGCATTTTCTCAGCAACAGTAGCAACAGATGATGTCGAATCGTTTAAAATTGAGAAGCAGAAAGGATTTTCGGACGAAATTAGCAAAAAGGTAAATAGTTATTTTTATCAAGACTAAGAGATGAAACTTAACCAACTAATACTTTCCATTGTCTTTCTTCTTAATTTGAATTTGAAAAGTCAGACATATACTAGTTTGAGGACGATTTTAGATCCTCAAATCAACAATTCCATTATAAATTTACCCAAATCAACTTATTTGCTCGATTTGACAAGCAAAGGAGCTTATACTTTCAGTGGAAAGAAGAATGTAATTATTAACGGCAATGGATCAACCATAATTTGTAATAAGCAAAAACAAGCTTTTTATTTTTCGGGATGTGAGAATCTGACTTTTTCAAACTTTCATATTGAATATGATCCACCTTGTTCTACTCAAGGAACAATTACTTCTATGTCGACAGACAAAAAGACTTGGCAGATAACACTACATGATGGTTATCCTTCAGACAGTGCATATATAATGACTGATAAAGCACAAGTTTATAGTTCAAGTACACATGAATTAGTGAAAAATAATGGCGATAATTATGATGTTGTTTTGAGTAACTTTTCAGGAAAAACTTTTAATCTCAAAGTTTCGAGCGTTAACTCTCCTGTGGTTGTTGGCGATTATGTAGTATTGCAATACGGAAATGCATCATATTCGGCTCATGGAATCGCATTGAATTCATGTAAATCAGTTGTTCTAGATAGCATTGTAATGTATGATTCAAATTGTTTTTCGTTTTATGAATACGATTGTGAGAATACAACCTATAATCGTTGTGTCATTACAAAAAAACCATATGATGCCAGATATACAATTCAGCCTTTGCGAGCGGGTGTAGCAGATGGTATTCATAGCAAATTTGCGAAAATAGGTCCTACTATTAAAGGGTGCGTTATTCAATACAATGGAGATGATTGTATTGCTATTAATGGGCGTTTTTATCCTGTTTATGCAGTTGACTCTCTTACAAAAACAATAAGTATGTTAAGCACATCTACGACAATCAGCGATTTCAAAGTGGGTGTAGGTGATACAATTGTTTGTGTCAATAATGATGGTACTATTCGAGGGAAAGCGCTTGTGAATTCGATTAGTAAAGCTACGACACCCACGGCATCACAAATTTCTGATTGTTATGCCAAATTAGGGTCCGTTAAAAGTCCATCCTCTGCAGGTATAAGTGTAACGATAAATAATTGGATAACAGGTTGCGATGTTGGAGATGTTTTTTACTCTAATAATCGAATTGGACGAGGCTTCAAAGTATTGAGTAATAAAGTTGGACATAATCGTTCTCGTGGTATTTTGATTAAGTCATCGGATGGAATTATTTCAGAAAATACAGTTGAAGCATCAGCGATGGGCGCAATTGTTGTTTCTCCGGAGTTTTATTGGATGGAAGCTGGGTGCTCCAATAATGTTGAAATTAGTTATAATAAAATTATCAGTTGCATGTATGGACAATCTAATTCAGGAAGTTTTCAAGCTGGAGCTTTGACAGTGGCAGCATTAACTCCAAATGGAAATGGTTTTGCACCTGTTGGATGTTTGAATTCGATAATTATACATGACGATACCATAATC
>JBAXGL010000218.1:0-4375 GCA_037139375.1 Bacteroidales bacterium
AACATTGATTTTTGATTAGTCGTGCGAAAATGAATACCTTTGACGCAAAATCCCCGAGAAGAGGATTGGCAAACTAAACAGGTAAACAACATGACATTCTCCGAATTAGGTATTAGCTCCGACATTAATCAGGCACTCGAAGCAAACAAGATAACTCGACCGACCGACATTCAAAATCAAGCCATTCCTCATATACTGCAATCCAATAACGATTTGATTGCAGTGGCACAGACTGGTACTGGTAAAACAGCCGCATTCTGTCTGCCAATCTTGCAAAATATTGATCCTAAATCATCCAAAATTCAAGCGCTGGTGCTTGTTCCTACCCGAGAGTTAGGACAACAAGTTGCCCGTCAGTTCTTTCTTTTCTCCAAATTCATGCCTCGCGTGTTTGCCGAAGCCGTTTATGGAGGAACTCCAATCACAGACCAAATAGAGAAACTGAAGCGCACCACACACATCATCGTTGCCACGCCAGGTCGGTTGCTCGATTTGCTCGACCGCAAAGCGCTGAGTCTCGATAATCTACGCTGGTTGGTGATGGACGAAGCTGACGAGATGATCAATATGGGTTTCAAAGATGAAATTGATCGCATTCTAGAGCAATGCCGACCCAATATCAGAAAAATGCTTTTCACCGCCACGCTACCCAACGATGTGAAGCAGTTGATTCACGACTATTTGCGAGCAGATGCTTTTGAAATCCGCATCAATGTGGATGAGAAAATAAATGAAAATATCGAAAACCACTACCTGATTTATCAAAAAGGCAAGAAACTGGAGTATCTGAAAGCATTCTTGATGGAACGCAAAGAGCAACGTGGCATTCTTTTTTGTCGCACCAAAATAGCAGCGAAACGATTAGCGAAACAATTGGCAGGTTTCGACGTGACCGCTGATGCTATTCATGGCAATTTGAACCAAGAAATGCGCGAAAAAGTGATGCGTGGCTTCCAAAAAAATCGGATTAATTTACTCATTGCCACCGATATTGCTGCTCGTGGTCTTGATGTGAAAGACCTTGATTATATTATCCATTATCATCTGCCCGAGAAAGTTGAACAATACACCCACCGCAGCGGACGTACTGCACGCGCAGGGAAAACAGGCGTTTCTATATGCTTTATCAAAAACGAAGAGATTTCAGAAATTCAAGCGTTAAAGAAAGAACTGAATATCGATTTCTCAGAACTGAAAGTGGATGTAAGACTCGAAATACAACCAAGCCCACTCATTATCCTCTACCTCAATATGGGCTATGTGCAGGGGTTTGACGATAAAAGTCTGAAAGAATACTTGGTAGAAGAAGCAGGTTTAGATGCAGTAGATATTACTGATTTAGTGGTCGAAGAAGAGTATTCTCACTTTGTGATTCCTCAGAAATTTGAGCAACAAATACTCCTGAATCTGAAGGGGATAAAGCTGTCGCATCGCAATATGAAGGTGTGGCGGAAAGACAACTGACCAAATCACAAATTTGTGGATTCGTAAACAATCACCCTCATTCCATTGTTTTAGAGGCTTAAACAAGTTATCAATGGAACTAAAAATAACTCCCTATCAATTCGGCGAACGGCCGCAAGCAACCATTCCAACACCAGAATTTTACACCGTATTAGGAGAAGAAGGCATTCGTGGGTTAGTGAGCCGACATTACGATTTACTCGTAGAAAGTGCTATCAAAGAGCTTTTTCCACCACAACCTGAAGTGTTGGAGTTGGCAAAGAAACGGTCAGCCGATTTTGTGATTCAAATCTGTGGCGGACCTGAATACTTCAACCAAAACCGCGGTCGTCCGATGCTTTCGAACCGTCATCAACCATTTGCCATTACACCCGAAGGACGTGTGGTTTGGCTTGAATGCTATCGACAAGCGATTTTAGAACTGGCAATACCCGAACATTTGATTGTCTCGTTTTGGAATTATGTAAATGTTTTCTCCAATTGGATGGTGAATACGCCTTCTAAGAAAACCGGTTTTGTTGCCAATTTCCAGTTGCCTAAAAAGCCATAATCTATAATCGAATAGCCTCAAGAGTTTAGAATCAACACCTCAGCAATTTATCAACAAAAGGGACGAATCAGTGCAGATTCGTCCCTTTTTTATTCCATCTTGAAAATAAATTCCGATTTAGTAAGCGACACTTTGATAAGTTGTTGAAAAATAGTACTTTTGAAATAAGAAACAAATGAACAGATTCAGGCTCGTTCCCATTCGTTAATCTGTTTTTGAGAACTAATCTGATCATATAAAAACAGCCTCCATGCCTTCGCAATACAAATCATTAATAATCAGGCAGTTGTTGCTACCAATTACCGCAATCTCGATGATTATGATTGCTGGGTTTTTGGGTTACATCATCATCGAAGGATACTCTCCGCTCGATTCGCTGTATATGTTGGTCATTACCTTTGCCACCATCGGCTATGGCGAGGTGCATCCACTTTCTGATAACGGGCGAATTTTTACTATTATCTTGATTGGAGGAGGTTTCACCGTTGGCTTGTATGCCATCAGTAAGCTGTCGGCGTTTTTTGTTGAAGGAGAATTGCATAACATCATAAAAATCAGAAGAATGAACAGACAGTTGGAAAACATGAAAGGTCACTACATCGTTTGTGGTTATGGCAAAACAGGCAAACGGGTGATGGAAGAGCTGTTGCAAAAAAATCACAGGGTGGTGCTGATTGAACGCATGCCAGAGCGCAATGAGAAACTGAAAGAGGTATTCGACAAAAACCTGATTCACATCGATGGCGATGCTACTAGCGATGAAGTGCTCGTTCATGCAGGAATTGATCGTGCCAAAATGCTAATTTCGGTGCTGAACACTGATGCCGAAAACCTTTTTGTGACGTTAAGCGCCAAGGATTTAAACAAAAATATCAAAGTGATTGCGCGTGTGGAAGATGTCAATTCGACGATGAAGTTTCGCAAAGCGGGTGCCGATTTTATTATTTCTCAAATCGACATCGCTACAGACCGCATTATCTCAATCGCCACCACTAGCACCGATATATTTAGCTTTGTTGAGTTTGCCGATGCCCAAGATGAGTTGAAGGGGTACAAATTTCGATTGGTTGAGATTCGCCATCACAGCGATTTGATTGGCAAATCTTACCGCGAAGCCAACATCCCTTCACGCACCAATCTGGTGGTGATTGGGTCTTATGATACGAATGACAATTTGCAAGTGAATCCGAAGGCTGATGACTTCATCCAGTTCGGCGATCGCCTACTCGTTTTTGGGAAAGACGACGAAATAAAACAACTGATTTCTATTGCAGGAGTAAAATCGAAGGAGTGATAAATTTCATTCAATTTGTGTTTACAAATTAAGCATTAAATTGGTTACTCATCAATCGACAAAACCGTAACTTTGCAAAACGCAATAAATATATAATTCATTATGGCAAAAAAGATAACTTATACCGAATCGATGCAAGAGCTGGAAGCTATTGTTGAAAAACTGCAAAACGAGGAAGTGGAGATTGACGAATTAAAAACCCTTGTCGCTCGCTCTGCAGAATTGCTTAATTTCTGCAAAAAGACACTTCACGAAACTGATGAAGACATCAAGAAAATGATTGAAAACTTGGATTAAATTTTAAATCCGCTTTTAGATGAAATATCGAAATGACTTTGTACCTTTACGGGTGTAAAGTCATTTTATTTAAACAGAATTAAGTTATGGAAAAGAGCATTAAAGGAACCAAAACCGAGCAAAACTTACTGAAAGCCTTCGCAGGTGAGTCACAAGCTCGCAATCGCTACACCTATTTCGCAAGTGTGGCAAAAAAAGAGGGTTACGAACAAATCGCAGCCGTATTTATCGAAACAGCCGAGCAGGAAAAAGAACACGCTAAACGTTTCTTCAAATTTCTCGAAGGCGGTCCGGTTGAAATCACAGCCACCTATCCGGCAGGAAGCATAGGCACTACAGCCGAAAACCTCAAAGCCGCAGCCGATGGTGAAAACGAAGAGTGGACAGACCTCTATCCTGAATTTGCAAGAATTGCCGAAGAGGAAGGATTCAAAAAAGTAGCCGTAGCTTTCAAAATGATTGCCAAAGTAGAAGCGGAACACGAAGCTCGTTACCGCACCCTTCAAGCAAGAGTAGAAGCAGAAAAAGTATTCGAACGTGAAGAAGAAATCGAATGGCAATGTCGTAATTGTGGTCTTATCCACAAAGGCAAAAAAGCGCCCGAAAACTGCCCTGCTTGCGAACATCCGAAAGCTTACTTCGAACCGAAAAAAGAAAATTACTAATCCACAGTGAATTAAATAAGTACGAAAGCCCCGTCAATCCATTTTGTGGAAGGCGAGGCTTTTCTTTTTCGTTTGCCTAACTCCTATTTTTCCACTAACTTTGCA
>JBAXGL010000219.1:0-4366 GCA_037139375.1 Bacteroidales bacterium
CACTATGCACCAGTCAAAACGAAACACATGCTTCTTATAACCTGACAAGCTATTGAGATTTTGTCGTAATGATTCTCTTCTTCTCATATCTGACTTGACAACCAAATAACTGGCCTTCGGCGAAATCCATACTCCCGTAAAGGTCAAACTTTTACAGTCACCCCGGCAGAGCCGGGGGTTTACCTGTGTTAATTTAATGCACATGATCGATCTGCACTTACACTATGATATTGACAACGCATTGGCTTTGGCCAAATACATTGAAGATAAGTCTATTTCACTTTTTTCCATATCAAATCACGATAAAATAACAATTCCTCCAAAAAATACTGTCCATCATATTTTTGCTTCAGAATTTTCCACGTACCACTCAAAAACAAACCAAGGATTACATATTCTTGGTTACTTTTCAAAGCCAATAGAAATTACAGAACATCAAGAAATTATTGAAGCTGCATTTAATCAAAGATCAGAAAAATTCATTTCTATAATTAACCATGAAGTAATTCCAATTTCACTTGAAGATCTAGGTTTTATCCAAGATACAATTTTTTACGAACTAATGCCTTTAGTGCAAAGCATCTCGACTAAGACAAATATTCCAACTGATCGCATTTACAAGAATTATGTAAAAGGAAGAGGTCTGAGTGCTTATCTTCCAGATACAAATCGAGTTACTTCTTACATAAAAGATTTAATAGGAATAGCAATACTTGCCCACCCTCTTGCTTATAAACATGAAATTCTATCTTACACTAATGAGTTAGGAATTGATGGAATAGAATGCTATTGCCCATCATCAAAAGGATCCGAGAAAAAACTTGAAGAGTTCGCTAACCAAAATGATTTATTAATAACTGGTGGTTCTGATTATCACTTTTCTAATCCAAAGAAAACAAACTATGACTATACGTTTCCAGAAATACAAATCGAGAAGTTTTTAAAAAATTATGAAAATCGATTTACACATACACAGTGAATATAGCATTGATGGCATATCTTCAATATCTGAAATAATTGAGATAACGTCAGGACTGGACTACATTAGCATTACAGATCACGATTCAATAGACGCACACAAAGATCCTATAGCATCAGATCATCCAAAAGTAATTACCGGCTGTGAATTTACATGTTTTTATGAGAACCCAACCAACATGCTTCATTTGTTGGCATACAAGTTCAACACAAATGATATGCTTCCATTTTTTTGTGAATACAATAACATAATCATGAACAAAGCCGAATGGATTATTGATTATTTCAAAAGTCATTTTGGAATAAATTACTCTATTTACCGATTATTGTCAGACATAGGCGTAGAAAAATTGCCACAAAACGCATACCAAATTGCAGAGCATATTCTTGCAGCAAATCAAAATAACAACGGTTTTGTTAACTATCTAAACTCAGGCAATAAAGCGGGCCATAAATATAGAGATGTGTTTATGGATTTTATCCACTACCCAGAATTCGTTGCAATGCTAAATTCCTATAATCGGATATTAGAGCTAATTAAAAGTGCTGGTGGCTTCCTTGTTCTTGCCCATCCATCAAAGTGCAAATCAGAACTACTTTATTCTTTACTTGAATCTAATACTCTTGATGGTATTGAATCAGAATACTTAGCCCACACTTCTGACCAGCGGTCTTATTATCAACGGCTCGCAACGGATTACAATTTATTTTGTACAGCAGGTTCAGATTACCACGGGACACAGGGTAGACAGAAACTGATCACATCAAACTTCAAAGGTGATACAAAATGGTTAGAGTAAATTTAGAAAGAGAAACAATAAAAGAACCAAGAGAAGAGTTAGGGGCATGGAATGTACTAGAGATCGGGGGTAAAAAAGTTTATACACATTCAGGAGATTTTTACCCATTAGATATATCCGAATTTCACAAAGCACTAAAGAATAACTCTAACCCAAGAGAATTTCCGCTGTTGTACCTTTCAATTTATCCAACTGATATTTGCAATCATAAGTGTAGATGGTGTTACGAAAAAGACAATTACAGTTATAGAGAAAAAGAAACTCTATCTAAAATGGCTCTTGATAATATTGTAGATTCGAGTGAGAGTCTTGGTCTAAAACTAGTAAGAATAGTAGGCGGAGGCGAACCACTTATAAATCCAAATACACCGTATTTTATCCGAAGACTAAGTGACAAAGGTGTGTGCACTAACTTAATTACAAATGGTGAACTACTAGATAGAAACAACTCAAGAATGGGTAACGTCCCTCTAATCATTGCAAAATATGCATCACAATTGAGAGTAAGCTTAGACGCAGCATGTCAGAAAACGTTCAATGAGGAACACCATCCTCCTACAAAAGAATCTTTTCAAAAAATACTAAGATCAATTGAAAATATCGCTAATCTTAGAGAGTCATTAAAAACTGATCTAATTATTTCCACCACCTTTCTGGTTAACAAAAATAATTACACCGAACTAGTTGATTTTGTAGATCTTTGTGGCAAAATTGGCGTAAACATGGTTTGGTTCAAAAGTTTAGCTAACTACGACAATTTTTCAGACCATGAAATACATGACTTGAACTCTATGATTGATGCGGTGAGATGGAATTACAAAGGAGTGGTAGTTAATGCGAGTAGATTTGATACAAAGACAATGAAAAAACAAGCTGGCAATCAGAAGAAGAAACCAACTGAATATTGTTTTGTTCCTCAGCTTAAAGCATATATAACAGCAAATGGCGGAGTAGCAAATTGTATTTCATACCAAGATAACTCAAACTTTGTTTATGGCAATATATATCAATCATCTCTTGAGCAAATATGGAGGTCAGACAACAAACTCAAATTAATTGAGCAAAGAAAGTATAAGCCTCATACAAATTGTGTAAAATGTTGCATGGAGAAATCATTTAACAACGGAACTACTCTCTTATTCAAAAATCCACAAGAACATGAAGCGATAAAGCATAGGCTTGGATTCGAAGAGTTAAGGGAAGTCATATTCGGTAGGGTAAAATAATGGCTCTTGAAAAAATAACTTGGAATCTAGAAGGGTCAAAACAGTCTTCTTTACAACTAATGGGACTAGCATTAATTAAAGATGAGTCAACGATTCTAAATGTGCCTAGGATATCTGATGTATTTGATTTTTTAGCTATATATGAGTCCATTGGAGGTGTATACTCTTTTGTAGGAAATGATCTTGAGATGGACAGCAGAAATGTATCATCTAGGAGATTGGAATTTAATAAATCAATATTTGATAAATTTCGATCAAGTGTTTTTTTTATGCTATTAATATTAAACAGATGTGATGAAATGACTATTCCGTATCCCGGAGGGTGCAAGATCGGTTTAAGACCTATTGATATCCACTTGGATGTCTTAAAACAAATAGGAATCAATGTTTATTGTGGAGAGGAAATAACCCTAAAAAGGACAAAAATAATTTTAAGGGACGTTATCATAAAAGGAAATAGTATGTCAGCATCCGTATTTGCTTTGGCAATAAAATACCTTTTTAGGGTTAGGATTACAAATATTGCATTAGAGCCTGAAATTGATGATGCGAGAAACTTACTTTCTGAAAAGGCCGTTATTACAATGTCTGACAGAAATGCGATGGCCACATATTTTTCACTATCATCAATACTTAGGAAAAATATAATATTGACAAACTTTAGGTACTCAAATTTTTATAAAGATGAATGTCTTCAATACCTGATTAAGCAGCTTAACCTCCAGACATATCTATCCAATAATATATTAGAGATTTCAAGTGCTCATTCGTGTATTGAAGAAGAAATTGAATTAACAACAGGGAGGTATCCATTGCTATGTACAGATATGCATCCAATAATTGTTCCTGCGTTAATGGCTAATTCCTATAGAAAAATTAAAGTAAGCGATCAAGTATTTAGTGATAGGTTCCAATATCTAAAGGAGATATGTAGATTTAATAACTATAGATATATGCAGATCAGTACAGGATCATACTGTATTTATAAAGTCTCAGACTTCATAAGGCGAAGTAATATAGTCTTAGAAGGGAAAGACATAAGAGAAACAGTGTCTTTTCTCTTGGTGGCAGTGCTTTATAAAAATCTGAGATTCACAATAAATGGCATTGCGCATATAAAGAGAGCATATGAGAAATTTGATCAGTTAATCTGTTCCTGCTCAAACAATATTAAACTGCAGTAGAAATCATATGAAGTCAACAATCACATTCACTCCGACACCAAATAGCGCCGCTCCTCGTCGCTCTGCTTTTTGCTGTCGGAGATGTGAGGCGTTAGGCAGCTCAAATCGATATGCTCTTTTTACCTCTAGTGTCACGTCATGCATCAATTGACGGATAAAGATGCAACAGTTTGATTCT
>JBAXGL010000220.1:0-4355 GCA_037139375.1 Bacteroidales bacterium
AAGTACTCCACCATCATTATGTCAATTTCTCAAATATCAGAAACCTTGTTTATATTGGCAATTCCCATCTTTTTGAAGAAATTTGGTATAAAGAATGTAATGCTCATCAGCATGCTGGCTTGGGTATTGCGATTTGGACTATTCTCATTCGGTGACCCTGCAGGTGGCCTTTGGATGATTGTTCTTTCTTGCATTGTCTACGGCATGGCATTTGATTTCTTCCAGATTTCGGGTTCGTTGTTTGTAGAAACCACTACCGACAGCACTATTCGTTCCAGTGCCCAAGGGCTATTTATGATGATGACCAATGGTTTTGGCTCTGTATTTGGTAGTATAGTAAGTGGCGAGATCATTGCTAAATTTTTCACACACAAAGTCGGATCGATAATGGTGAAAGATTGGCATTCAATTTGGCTGACCTTTGCCATATATGCTTTAGTGGTTGCGATTTTATTTGCTATTTTCTTCAAACACAAACACGAACCTAATAAGTTGTAGTACATAGAAATAAAATTTCTGACTTTTTTTGTTTGATTTTAAACCTTTTAATCTTTCTGCAATCTTAGTTATATAACAAACAAAATATTAACCCTTAATTATTAGTTTTATGAAGAAGAATCATTTTTTATGGCTGATAGGAATTTCAGCATTTGCAATTGTCTCTTGCGATAAATCTGAGACATCGTCACTCACAACTACACAGATTGAGAATACTCAATTAATCAACGACGAACAATCGGTAGAAACGACTAGTACAGATGTTGATGCTATTGTAGATGAAGGTTTGGCATTGAAAACGGTCACATTGAAATCTGCCATTGCCGATTCGTCAAACTATCTCGGCACCTGCCCTACGCTTAAACTTGACACAACAACCGCCACAAAAAGTCTGACTATTGACTTTGGCACAAACTGTGTGGGTAAGGATGGCAAAACACGTTCAGGAAAGATTAATGTCACTACTACTAGTTTTTCAAAATACGATGTAGAGCGGACTATTTCTTTTCAAAATTTTGTTGTGAATGGCGACACAATCACCGGAACTGTCAAAAAGACATTTATTAAAGTGCCTGAAATCCTCCGAAGGAAAGCCCATGTTGTTGAAAATCTAACAGTGAAACGGGGGCAAAACAACGGTACAATAAGCAGACAATCCGACATCTATCGCATTTATGACTCTAGCTTGAACCGCTTACTGTTAGTAACCACATGGGGTAGCAGCCAATTTACAAATGCTAAAGGCATTATGCTAAGCAAAACGGTCGCTGAAGTTACTCCATTGATTTACAGAGTAATTTGTCGACAAATCGTGAAAGGCATTGTCATTGTTACGCGCGCCGACCGAAACTATACCATTGATTTTGGTGATGGCACTTGCGACGGAATAGCTACTGTGATGGATGGAACAAAAAACTGGACCATCAAGCTATAAGTGAAACTTAAATACACAAAACAAAACGGTCGAAGAACAATTCTTCGACCGTTTTGTTTTCTTATTGATTTAAAACCGGAAATAAATTTGTACTTTGCGAAGCATCTCACAAACTAAAATTGTTGCTCAATCCGTTTTTTTTGTCTTATTTTGTACTCTGAAAATTAACACCTTACAAAACCCAAGAAACAATGAACTTTTTATCAGATCGCTCCAATAGCCTTTCGCCTTCAGAGACGCTGGCTATGTCTCAAAAAAGCAACGAATTAAAAGCTCAAGGCTTTGATGTAATTAACCTCAGCGTGGGAGAACCCGATTTCTTCACACCCGACCACATCAAGGAAGCTGCCAAGAAGGCAGTAGACAACAACTATTCGTTTTATTCACCTGTTCCAGGATTTATGGAACTTCGCAAAGCTATTGCAGCTAAGTTGAAAAACGAAAATAATCTCGACTATAAACCCGAACAAATTGTGGTATCTGGTGGTGCGAAACAATCGATTTGCAACGTCATTCTAAGCATTATCGGACCTGGCGACGAAGTGATTCTGCCTGCTCCTTATTGGGTAAGCTACGCCGAAATGGTAAAACTTGCCGAAGGTGTAAATGTAATTATTCACGCAGGCATTGAGCAAGATTTCAAAATAACACCAGCGCAACTCGAAGCTGCTATCACACCCAAATCAAAAGCTATTGTGCTTTGTTCGCCCTCTAATCCTACGGGAAGCGTTTATTCGCGTGAAGAATTGAAAGGGTTAGCTGATGTTTTAGCGAAATATCCAAATATCATCATCATATCTGACGAAATCTACGAACACATCAACTACATTGGCGGTCACGAAAGCATCGCACAGTTTGAAAATGTACGCGATCGCGTTGTGATTGTAAATGGAGTGTCCAAAGGTTATGCGATGACAGGATGGCGTATTGGATTTATCGCTGCGCCACAATCTATTTCGGGTGCTTGCAATAAATTGCAAAGTCAATATACATCAGGACCATGTGCCATTGCTCAAAAGGCTGCAGAAGCAGCTTACACAGGCGATCAAAATTGTGTAGCCGATATGCGTGCTGCATTCCAACGTCGTCGCGACCTAATGGTGAAATTGGCTAGAGAGATTCAAGGGTTCAAAGTGAATGTTCCAGAAGGTGCATTCTACATTTTCCCAGAATGTAGCTACTATTTCGGCAAATCATACAACGGTATAACTATCAAAGATTCAAACGATTTGGCGATGTGGTTGCTCGATGTGGCACACGTAGCCAGTGTAGGTGGTGGAGCGTTTGGTGCACCTGATTGCATTCGTTTCTCTTACGCTGCTGCTGATCAGCAATTGATAGAAGCTATGCACCGAGTAAAAGAAAATTTAGCGAAGTTGACTGACTAAGTCTTATTTCAGCGATATATACTTGACCTATCAGACGATGTCTGATAGGTTTTTTTGTTTTGGAAGATTGTGCTTTGGAATAGAAGAATTAGAAATATACTCATTGAGTTTACCCCCAACCCCCTAAAGTGGGCTGTAACAGTCTGCGGTTAAGGAAAAATAGCTGAGGAATATTAAAAGACGAACAAAATATGTACAGTAGGATGTAATAGCCTACTTTAGTAAAATAAACGTAAATTATGCACACAATATATCACTCTCAAAAAATAATCGAAAACAGACACAAAAAAGCCCCTCATCCATTGGATGAAGGGCTTCACTTATTTAATTTCAGTTGTTAATTACAACGTGATTTTCTTAGAGATACTACCTACACGAACGATATACATACCTTTCGCCAATTTGCTCAAATCGTAAGAAGAACCATTAGTTAAACCTTTTTCAACTCTTTTACCTATTGCGTTGAAAACCTCCACTGTAGTGCCTGAAATAACATTAGCCAGTTTCAATGTCTTACCAGAAAGGAAAATGCTTCCATCAAATTTAGTTTCGTGAAGTGCTAAAGTTCCTTTTTCACCAAATGCCATATTATCCCAATAAACGATTGCAGGTGTTTTGTAAGTTCTAAAAGCATAAGAGAAAAGTTCGTAACCAACTGGAGCAACTACATCGTAGGTATATGTTTGCCATGAACCTCTTACATCTGGGAAATAACCAGCAGTTGCCGTTGCATTTGGACCTTTCAATGCCAATGAATCTGCTAATGCCATAGACCAATATTTACCAGCAGCATTTTTAAAATTACACCAAATACGAGCATCAGTTCCGTCACCTGCTTCGATGAAATAGCTCATCTGAACAGTGTAAGTTTTACCAGCAGTTACAGGCACTGCTTGATTAACATCGTAAGTACCAGTTCCACCGACAACTTTAGCTGAATTTGCACCATCTACTATTGTGGTTGTACTTTGTGACATGGCACCATTTGCTGCAGTTGTAATATTCCAACCATCAGGTTTACCGGCTGTCCAAGATTCAAAACTTGGATTAACTAAAAGATTTTGTGCTGAAACAGCCGCCATACTTGCCATTAAGGCAACTAAAAAAGTAAATTTTTTCATAATTGTTTTTGTTTAAATGAATTAGTACAAAAAATTGATTAGTACAAAAGTAGAGAATATTATTGATAAACCAATTACAAACCTATTAAAATTTGCATACAAAAATGTCGCGACCTAACAAATATAACATTCTTTATCCAACATTTATATAATTTTATAACAATGACAGCAGAATGCTTACAAATTGATTATTCTTTAGTGATAGTTTGACCAGAAGCCAAACCATCACTAATTGAAATCAGTTTATTTAACGACCACTTTTTGTGCTTTGCTTCCAACTTTCACCAGATAGATGCCCGGGCGAAGTGTCAACGAATTTTGAGTCTCGCCTGCTTTGAATGAAGTAATTCGTATGCCTTGCAGATTGAACACCTCTACTGCAGAACTGCCAGACACCATCAACTTGCCGTTTGA
>JBAXGL010000221.1:0-4342 GCA_037139375.1 Bacteroidales bacterium
TCAATCCATTCCAGCTATAAGGCAACTGACTTGGTTTTAACAAAATTGTAGTTGATGAACTTGTTGCGCAGCTTATTATTATCAGCGTATGAATAGCCGCACTATCACAACCAGCAGCGTTGATAAAATGAGCGGTTTGTGTGCCAGCAGCAGTAAAGGTTAATCCATCCCAGCTATAAGGAAGCTTATTCGATTTAATAATCATAGTATCGGTACTATTGGTAGCAGCACATACTTTTATACTTACTGTAGCCGTATCACTTCCCACAGCATTGGTACCCGTTACCAGGTAGCTACTCATAGAACTTAATACAGTAGGCGTACCACTAATTGTACCAGTAGCGCCATTAAAACTTAAACCTGCAGGTAATGCAGGGGTAATGCTATAACCAGTAAGGCTAATAGTACGAATAATATTTCCCTTAGTATCGGCTATATACAAGGTATCCCCTACAGCATCTATTGCAATTCCTGCAGGTTGATTAAAAGTAGCCAGTTTGCCCACCGTACTATCTACCGAACTTGCTACACCTGTACCTGCAATAGTAGTTACCACACCCGCCGGCGTTACTTTTCTTACATAATTACCATCTTCAGTTACATACAAATTATTGTATTTATCAATGGTTACACTTTCTGGTCCATTAAAATAAGATAAGAGTCCTACACCATCCTGCGTATAAGCTATACCAATACCCGCATAGCTTGTTACTACTCCGGCAGCAGTTATTTTTCTAATCTTGTTATTACCATTATCTGCTATATACAAATTACCAGCAGCATCTATAGCAATCCCGGTAGGAGCTTTAAATGTTGCCAATATACCTGTACTATCTTTATTACCTGCAGTACCACTACCAGCAAAACTGGTAACAGCACCTGCCGTAGTTATTTTTCTAATCTTATTATTACCATTATCCACCACATACAAATTACCAGCAGCATCTACCGTTATATCCTGCGGACTACTAAATTTAGCAGCATTGCCCGTAGCATCCACACTGCCAGCACTACCGTTTAGGAAGCCTGCAAAGGTGGTTACCGCATACGGCGATGTAAGCCTTATTTTTCTAATAACATTGTTATTATTGTCGGCTACATATATACAGGTATCACCCACTACTACCAACCCTGTTGGATGGTCAAAACTCGCTGCCGTACCATTGCCCGCCAGCAATCTACCCACGCCCAATACATTTTTGTATCCATCACCAGCCAGCGTAATTACTACACCAGCCTTCGTTATTTTTCTAATTAAATTATTTTTTGCATCCGCAATGTACAGATTGCCATTGCCATCTTTTGCAATACCGGTAGGCAAACTAAAGCTTGCAGTACTTGTACCATCTACCTTACCAGCCGTTCCCGTACCCACCAAAGTATTTACGGCAAATGGGTAATTACCTGGTATAGAACCTGCATTGCTATTGCTAGGCAACAAAGGGGTAATAGTTACATTCTGATTGTAATACTGTGGCCCTGCATAACTGATTACCGGTGCGGTGGTTGGCCAACTTTGTGCATTTGTTGCTATTGTACCCATACATACCAACAGACACAATAACAGTTGCTTAACACAATGCTGTGTTGACTTTTTTGTCATTGCCGTTCTGTTTGTCTGTGCCTGAAAAGCACCTGAAAACAGAGATAGCGTAGATTGTACAAATGACTTACTGATTTGATAAAATATTTTCATTTTTCTTTTTTACTTATTACTTGATAATTGTTGTATTTACAAACAGGTGCTTGTTCCATATTGCACACTATTGCATCCACAAGCGCAAAAGGATAGCTTTCGGTATTCTTTGCCAAATCGTAGAAGTCCATCTTTTTTCAAAAACACCCTAACTACCTGATAATCATAGAATAAAAGTTAGACAACAAGGTTCCGGGAGTCCCGTAGGTAAGCTCCTGATTATCCATTATCAATTACCTCACCGGCATTATACGGGTAAAAGAAACAACCCTTATCAGCTCAAAAAAAACGCCTCGAAACAATTGCTTCGAAGCGTTAATTATCCATTATCGATTGAACTTGTATTCAACCTTAAACTCAAAATTTCTTATCTAATAGCTTTGAGCTATAAGTAGTATTACAAACAATACTACTCTTTATACTTGCAATTCTCTCTGAACGCTGTATTTGTATCATAAATACACCGTGCTACTCTGTGTAGCCGTGTATCTGTCGTTCAATATATTCCATATTTCCCATCAGAATATTCCATCCCAAAAGTGTAAGATAAATCATCCTCTGTTTTGTACAGCCTACCTTAAACGTCTTAAAAGTTAAACGTTTTTAAACTCCCGACTCCTATCTCCAATGTTTAACCATGAACGTTCTATCCCGTTCTCATAAAACTATTCCTATAAAACCCTGGCTTAATACCCGTAACAGATTCAAATGCTGTATAAAAACTTTGCTTACTACCAAAGCCCGACTGTTCCCCTATTATTTCCAACTTCAAATTACTGGAAGCCTCCTCTTCAAACATCCTTCTTGCTTCTTCTACTCTGTAATAATTTGTAAATGCATTAAAATTAGGATAGTTATTAGCTTTAAGCTCCTGCGCTATTTCATTCTGTGTAGTGTTTAAAACAACAACAATATCCGCTACCTTCAATTTAGCATTCTTATACGGCTTTTGCTCCCTGTAATAATTATTAAGTTTTTCAAACAACGAAATTTCAACTTCAGATGCAGTTACAATAGCAGATTGTATTATAGGTTCAATTTCAATGTTTTTATTCTTAAGTTGATCTCGCTCTAGCTTTTCAGCCTTGTATTTAGCAATCAGAACATTTTGTGTAGTTGCCAACTGTTTGTGCCAACGCTCTCTTATTCGCCAAAGCAATATCAGTATCACGAAAATGAGCACGAGTAAAAATATTATCTTCTTTTTAGAAGATAATTCAACCGTAAGTCTTTTATTTTCCAATTCCTTCTTCTCCGATTGATACCCTTTTTCCAGATCATGTATAGCCACTTGCTTGTCCAATGCCATTAAAGAATCATTTAAAGCATTATTAATCATTACTGCTTCATACGCATTTTTATAATCACCACTGCTTTTATAGGTATTGATTAATATTGGCCACAACATCTGTTTAAGGTTGCCCTGCCCCATAGTGTCAGCTATTTTAATCGCTTTTGTTAAACAATCTATAGCAAGTTTAGGTCGGTTAGTTTTATTATATACTGTCCCCAATCCTTTATAGGCCATTGCTATTCCTTCTATCGCACCATCTCTTTTACAATTATTCAGCATACTATTAAAAAAAGATTCTGCAACTGTATAGTTACCTTTATTTGTTTGAATATCTGCTACCTTATAATCAATTTTCATTTTCAGATAATGATATGCAGGTGACGGGGGTAATATTTTCAACGATTCATTAATATAATAACTGGCACTATCATAATTTTTAATATCGTTAAAATAACCACTGATATTAATCAAACTCGATGATATCTGCAATGAATCGTTTCTTTTTATAGCTATATCATAAGCTTTTTTATAATACTCAATTTCTTCTTTAGTACTACCTATAAACAGATATACACTCCCAATATTCAAGCATACACTCCACATTGCTTTTAAGCTATCCAGATACTGATAAATTTTATATGCCTGAAATAACAAAGTCTGTGCCTGCTTAAAATCGCCTTTCTGAGAAAGTATAACACCATAAGAACCCAGCAATTGCGCCTTCTCGTAGTTCTTATTTGCTTTACCGAAAGTAAAAATACCACCAGGCAAATATTTCAATAGTTTCTGTTGTTCATTATAATCTACTTCTCCTTTTACCAGCAACAAAGAATTGGCCATGGATAAAGAATCGGGTATTCTTTCAGCTATCACCCTAAGTTCACTTCCTACAGCAATAACAGAATCCATATTTTTCAACTTCGAAAAAGCTTTTTGCCTAACCGCGTATGCCCTTACCAAAAGTTGATCATCAAGGGATGTTTTCAGTGAAATACGAATCACAGAGTCTGTTAACTTTAATACACTATCAGGTTTGGAATTTAATAACTGTTCTCCTTTTTCGGTTAGCCTTTTAGCTATCAAAGTATCCCCACTTGGAATAAAACCATTACAGGATTGTATTAAAAATAAGAAGATTATAATAACCCAATTTCTTAATCTATAATTACACTTTATTTTGAAAGTAACACTTTCAAAATCAGGAAATTCATTTACTTCTTTTTTGTTCTTCATCATTGCCTAATACTAGTTTCAGATTGCAATAATGGGGCTATTAAACCAATATTCAATTTAATAAATTTTTAATCGCTTTCAGGATGATGTGAAATAGTCCAAAAAACTACAGCATTATT
>JBAXGL010000222.1:0-4341 GCA_037139375.1 Bacteroidales bacterium
TATGCGAAATATTTTTGTGCGTTTTAAGAGTCCGATAGCGGTCATCCTGTTACTTATCTTGGTAGGAGGGGCATTTTCTTATCGGAATATGAAGACCTCTCTGTTTCCAGATATTACATTTCCGAAAATCAAGATTATTGCACAAAACGGTGAACAACCCGTGGAGAAAATGATGGTGATGGTGACCAAACCACTCGAAAACGCCATCAAAGGGGTCGATAATCTGCATTTGATACGCAGCACCACCAGTCTGGGTAGTTGCGAGATTTCGGCGTTTATGAATTGGAATTCGAATATTGATTTGGATAAGCAGCAAGTGGAATCTGAGATTGCTCAAATCAAGAACGATTTGCCACCTAATGTGCAGATATCTGTGGAGAAAATGAATCCGTCCATTCTGCCAGTGATGGGTTATTCGCTGCAATCGGATACCAAAAATGCGGTGGAACTCAAGATGATTGCGCAATATACGGTTAGGCCTTACCTGTCGCGTGTTTCGGGCGTTTCGTCGGTGCAGGTGATTGGTGGCAAGGAAAAGGAGTATCGAATTGTGTTGGATGAGCGCAAACTGAATGTGCTGAAAATTAATCCGCTCGATATTCAGAAAATCCTGCAACAGACCGATTTCATCAAATCGACAGGTTACACGGTAGATTACAATCGGTTGTATCTGACTGTCACCGATGCTACGCTGAAGAACTTAGACGAATTGAGCCAATTGGTGATTTTCGACAACGGAATTCGCAAAGTGAAAATAGGTGATGTATCGACCGTGGTGGTGGCTGAGCAAAACGAATACATCAAGATTAAAGCTGATGGCAAAGACGTTCCATTGATTGCTGTGGTGAAACAACCCAAAAGCAATCTAATCGATGTTGCCAATGAGGTGTCGGTGAAAGTAGAAGAACTGAATAAGATTTTGCCAAAAGGCGTGGTGCTGAAATCGTATTACAACCAGGCAGAATTTGTGAAAACGAGCATACAAAGTATCATCGATGTACTGTGGATGGGCTTAGCTCTGGCTATTGTGGTGGTTTTGCTCTTCTTGCGTTCTTACAAAGCAGGCTCAGTATTGCTCATCACTATTCCGCTGACCCTTGCATTGACATTCATCAGTTTGTCGTTCCTTGGTCTCGATTTCAACATCATGACCATCGGTGCAATTGCCGCGTCCATTGGTCTGATTATCGACGATGCCATCATCGTTGTGGAGCAAATTCATCGAACCCACGAAGAGTTTCCCGATAAAACGCCGAACGAATTGGTGGGTAAGGCTGTTCGCTTTCTGTTTCCATCGATGGTAAGTTCATCGTTGAGCACCATCGTTATTCTCATTCCTTTCGAATTGATGTCGGGCGTGGCAGGCGCTTATTTCAAGATTCTGACCGAAACCATGATTATCACTCTGCTGTGCTCATTTGTGGTCACGTGGTTAGGTTTGCCTGTTATCTATTTACTGTTTTCAAAAAACAAAGGCAAAGACGATTCGTCCGAAATACAATTGGTGAAACACCGTCCGTGGATTGAACTCTTTATTAAACGTCCTTACATCAGCATCGGGTTTGTTGTTGTGTTGATTATCAGTTTAGCATTGATATTGCCTAAATTGGAAACCGGCTTTCTGCCCGAAATGGATGAAGGTTCTATCGTGTTGGATTATAATTCTCCACCGGGCACGTCGCTCGAAGAGACCAACCGCATGTTGAACGAAGTGGATCACATACTTGAAACCACGCCCGAAGTGAAAACCTACTCGCGGCGAATCGGCACACAGATGGGCTTTTTCATTACCGAACCCAACCGAGGCGATTACCTTATCGAACTGAAAACTAAACGCAAAAAGACGACTGATGAGGTGTCGAACAACATTAGAGTTCGGATCGAGAAGACATTGCCTGCTCTGAAAGTCGATTTCGGACAAGTGATCACCGATATGCTGGGTGATTTGATGAGCAGTGTGCAACCTATTGAGATAAAGGTGTTTGGCGATAACAATCAGAAACTGCAAGCCCTTTCCAAACAAGTGGCAGATAGCCTTCGAACGATTGATGGAACGGCAGATGTGTTTGATGGAATCGTTGTGGCTGGACCGATGCTGAATATTCTGCCCAAAGAAGAAAAGCTCAAACAGTTTGGACTCAATCCAGCTGACTTACAGTCGCAAATGGAAACGTATATTTCGGGTTTGGTGATTGGCTCTATTCCCGAAAAAGAACAATTAACCGATATTCGGATGATTTTTCCGCAAAACAACAAGACTCCGATTGAGAAGATGAAAGATGCCAAAGTATGTACCGTCACTGGCGACTACATTCCGGTGAGTCAAATGGCAGACTTTAGCATACAGAGTGGTGTGACAGAAATTGAGCGAGAAAACCTTCAAACGATGGGAGTGGTTACCGCAAGATTGAACAACCGCGACTTAGGCAGTGTGATGAAAGATGTGCAGACGAAATTGAAGCGCATCGACTTGCCTCCCTCGTACCAAATCGAATACGGTGGCTCGTTTGCAGAACAACAACAGTCGTTTACTGAATTGCTGAAAATATTGCTCATCGCCGCATTGCTGGTGTTTGCGGTCGTGCTGTTTATGTTCAAAAGTCTGAAACTTTCGCTAACAGTCATTTTTGTCAGTTCATTAGGTGTTGTTGGCGGGGTGGTTGCTCTGTTTTTGACCAACACACCACTCAACGTAGGCAGCTACACCGGATTGATTATGATTGTGGGAATCATCGGCGAGAATTGTATTTTCACCATTCAGCAGTTTCTGTATGAACTCCAAAAATCCACAGTCAATCATGCGCTTAGTTTTGCCATCTCGGCACGTTTGCGACCAAAACTGATGACTGCCACAGGTGCCATCGTTGCGCTTATCCCATTGGCATTAGGTATTGGTGCGGGTGCTCAAATGCATCAGTCGCTCGCCATTGCGGTGATTGGCGGATTAATCATCGCGCTTCCACTGCTCTTGATTGTGTTGCCCAGTTTGCTGAAACTGCTTTTTAAAAGGTAGGAGAATTGTATTTATATTCTTACGAAAAGGATGTTAATAATGTCTCTATTTTGCTTGCGTAGTTTAGTTTTGCACCTGATATTCATCGTATTTCCCAAAAATGCTTTACATTTGCAGTCCAATTTAAAAACAAGAACTATGTCAGAAAAACTATTCACAGAATTACCTTATAAAGTGGCAGATATGAGTCTCGCCGATTTCGGTAGAAAAGAGATCGAATTAGCTGAGATTGAGATGCCTGGCCTGATGGCTTTGCGCGAAAAATATGGCAAAGAGCAACCGTTGAAAGGCGCTCGCATTATGGGTTCGCTCCACATGACTATCCAGACAGCTGTGCTGATCGAAACACTCGTTGCTTTAGGCGCTGAGGTTCGCTGGGTGAGCTGTAATATTTACTCTACGCAAGACCATGCCGCAGCAGCAATTGCCGCAGCAGGTGTGCCTGTTTTTGCTTGGAAAGGCGAAACTCTCGAAGAGTACTGGTGGTGTACGTTGCAAGCACTTCGTTTCCCAGGCGGCAAAGGCCCAACCTTGATTGTGGACGACGGTGGCGATGCTACGATGATGATTCACATTGGTGTGGATGCCGAAAAAGATGCGTCGGTATTAGACCGCAAGGCAGATACAGAAGACGAAATCGAACTGCTCAAAATCTTGAAAAACGTTTTAGCTGAAAATAAAACCATCTGGACAAACATGTTGCCTGAGCTTCGTGGTGTGTCTGAAGAAACCACAACTGGTGTTCACCGTCTGTATCAAATGATGCAAGAGGGCAAATTGTTGTTCCCAGCATTTAACGTGAACGATTCGGTGACCAAATCGAAATTTGATAACCTCTACGGATGCCGCGAGTCGTTGGCAGACGGCATCAAGCGCGCTACCGACATCATGTTAGCAGGTAAAGTGGTTGTGGTTTGCGGATATGGTGATGTGGGGAAAGGTTGTGCAAACTCTATGCGTTCGTACGGCTCTCGCGTGATTGTGACCGAAATCGACCCAATCTGTGCATTGCAAGCTGCGATGGAAGGATTCCGAGTTACGACAGTGGAAGAGGCATTGGCCGAAGGCGATATCTATGTGACCACAACCGGTAACTGCGACATCATCACCATCGACCACATGGCTGCGATGAAAAACAACGCTATTGTTTGCAACATTGGTCACTTCGACAACGAAATACAAGTTGAGAAACTAAAAACATACCCGGGCATCAAAGCGCGCAACATCAAACCACAAGTTGATCAGTACTTCTTCCCAGAAGGTCACTCGATTATCTTGTTGGCAGACGGTCGCCTCGTGAATTTGGGTTGTGCTACAGGTCACCCATC
>JBAXGL010000223.1:0-4311 GCA_037139375.1 Bacteroidales bacterium
TTACTCAATGACCCTCCCCGTGAACGTGCGGAAGGTTCTGAAATGTTTGTTAGTTTGGAGACCATTCAGCAGCAAGCAGATATTATCACTCTGCATGTCCCCCTGAATTTGAAAGGCGAAGACGCTACTTTCCATTTAGGAAACGATAGCTTCTTCGGAGCGCTTCAGCGGAAACCGATTCTAATTAATTCGTGCCGTGGAGAGGTTGTGAATACCCAAGCGGTCAAAGCAGCATTGAAAAACAGTAACATTTCTGCATTTGTGTGTGACTGTTGGGAAAATGAACCAAATCTCGATTTAGAATTGTTAGCACTGACAGAATTAGCTACTCCTCACATAGCTGGCTATTCGAAAGATGGCAAAGCGACCGGAACGCTGATGAGTGTGCAGGCAATCAGTCAGTTCTTCAATTTAGGATTAGATGACTGGCAACCCACTGGAGTTGAACTTCCTTCGAACCCTTTGATTGATATCAATGGAGAGGGATTGAGCGAACAAGAGATTCTGTCGAAAGCAGTTTTGGCAACTTACGATATTCGCAACGATGATAAAAATTTAAGGGAAAACGTTTCACAATTCGAACAGCAGAGGGGAGATTATCCTACACGCCGCGAGTTTCCAGCTTATACGGTTCGTGCTACGAATGTGGAAGATAAGACATTATTGATTTTAGAAAATCTTGGTTTCAAAATAGAAATCTAAACAACTATTTAAACAAAATATCATTATGAAAAAATTGGCAGACATTGGGCTTATCGGGCTCGCAGTAATGGGTGAAAACCTAGTGTTAAACATGGAAAGCAAAGGTTTTACCGTTGGTGTTTTCAACCGATCGGTCGACAAAGTAGATAAATTCATTGCTGGTCGTGGAGCAGGTAAAAACTTTATTGGCGCACACTCTATCAAAGAATTGTGCGATTCGTTGGCAAAACCACGTAAAGTGATGATGTTGGTGAAGGCTGGTCAGGCAGTTGATGATTTTATCGAACAACTGATTCCTAACCTCGAAGCAGGCGATATCATTATCGATGGTGGTAATACACATTTCCCTGATACGATTCGTCGTGCGAAGTACGTTGAAAGCAAAGGTCTTTTGTTTATCGGAACAGGTGTTTCAGGTGGTGAAGAAGGTGCATTACTTGGACCTTCAATTATGCCAGGTGGATCTCCAGCTGCATGGCCAGCGGTAAAAGATATTTTGCAAGCTATTTCAGCAAAAGTTGAGAACGGAGTACCGTGTTGCGACTGGGTTGGCGAAGGTGGCGCAGGTCACTTTGTGAAAATGGTTCACAACGGTATTGAGTATGGCGATATGCAGATTATCTGCGAAGCTTATCAGGTGATGAAAGATTTGCTTGGATTGAATGCGGACGAAATACACGAAGTATTCAAAGAATACAATGAAGGTGATTTAGATTCTTATTTGATTGAAATTACCCGCGATATCATGGGCTTCCGCGACGAAAACGGAGAAGCTTTGGTTGAAAAAATTCTGGATACAGCTGGACAAAAAGGAACTGGAAAATGGACAGGTGTTGCAGCACTTGATTTAGGTATTCCATTGACTTTGATTGGCGAATCGGTATTTGCACGTTGCTTGTCAGCACAAAAAGACATTCGTGTGAAAGCATCGAAAGTAATCAGCGGTCCTGATGCATTATTCACTGGCGACAAAAAACAGATGATTTCTGACCTGAAAGATGCTTTGTTCGGTGCTAAAATCATTTCTTATGCTCAAGGCTACAACTTGATGATGGAAGCTGCTAGCGAATACAAATGGAACCTCAACTACGGTGGCATCGCTTTGATGTGGCGTGGTGGTTGCATCATCCGTTCTACATTCTTGGGTGATATCAAAAAAGCTTTCGATATCAATCCAGGTCTCGAAAACTTATTGCTTGATCCTCACTTCAAAGAAATCGTGGAGAAAGCGCAAGCTGGATGGCGTCGTGTTTGTGCCACTGCACTGACTAATGGTGTCCCTGTTCCTGCTTTGACTTCTGCATTATGCTACTTCGACGGATTGCGCAGCGAACGCTTGCCAGCTAACTTGTTGCAAGCACAACGCGACTATTTCGGAGCACATACATACGAACGTATCGATAAACCTCGCGGTGAATTCTTCCATACCAATTGGACTGGTCGTGGCGGTGATACAGCTTCTACAACTTATGTAGTTTAATCATTGAAAGGGAGGCATATTTTTTATGTCTCCCTTTTTTACTTATGAATCATTATTGTCATTCATCAACTGACTTTAATTTTTGTGCAATCGGTTGCGCAAATTATAATAAATTTCTATATTTGCACCCAAATTCAGCAAATATTTAATTGTACACAATGAAGAAAGTAGTAACCTTTGGAGAAATCATGCTCCGACTAGCCACACCAGGCTATCAACGTTTTGTTCAGGCAACCGAGTTTACTGCCACTTATGGTGGTGGAGAAGCTAACGTTGCAGTATCATTGGCAAATTATGGACTGAATGCAGAATTCGTCACCCGTTTGCCTAAAAACGACATTGCAACGGCTTGTTTGTCAAGTCTGCACAAATACAGTGTGAAAACCAATAACGTCATTTACGGTGGCGATCGCCTCGGAATTTACTTCCTCGAAACCGGTGCTGTAGCGCGAGCCAGCAAAGTGGTTTACGATCGAGCCAACTCATCTATTGCCAACATCAAACCCGGTATGATCAATTGGCGTGAAGTGCTGAAAGATGCTCAGTGGTTTCACTGGACTGGTATCACTCCTGCACTTTCGCAAGGTGCTGCCGATGCGTGTCTCGAAGCCATCAAAGTAGCAAACGAAATGGGTGTAACAGTTTCTACCGACCTTAACTTCCGCAAAAACCTTTGGAAATACGGCAAAACAGCGTCAGAAGTGATGCCTGCTTTGGTAGAAGGTTGCGACGTGATTCTAGCAAACGAAGAGGATGCCGAAATGGTGTTTGGTATCAAACCCGAAGGTTTCGATGTGACAGCTACTTCTGGTCATGTGGATGCTGCCGAGTTCGAATCGGTGTGCAAACAAATGATGGCTAAATTCCCTCGTGCTAAGAAAGTGATTATCACTTTGCGTGGGTCAATCAACGCCAACCACAATACGTGGGCAGGTGTGTTGTACGATGGTAAAACATTGTTTCAATCTCCACAATACGACATCACACACATCGTAGATCGTGTAGGCGGTGGCGACTCATTCATGGGTGGATTGGTATATGGGTTAATCTCTTATGCCGGCGACGATCAAAAAGCGCTTAACTTTGCAGTAGCAGCTTCTTGCCTCAAACACACCATCTATGGCGACTTCAACCTCGTAACCGTTGACGAAGTAGAGAAACTGATGGGCGGCGACGCGTCGGGTAGAGTTTCTAGATAATTTACAATTTAGCGATTTGTCGTTTGTTGTGTTATAGAGCTATATTCTGAAAGAATTAAATTTCAATAACCACGGGTGATAACCCGTGGTTAGAAATATCCGAAGGATTGAGCCCTGAAGGGGTTCAATTTTAGCGAATTTAAGGTTGAGCCCCTTCAGGGCTCAGAAGTTTTTGGTTGTTTTACTCCACGGGTTATCACCCGTGGTTATTCAGATTGAACTCCTTCGGAGTTTGATTTAGAAAATAAAATGAGAATTGATATTAATTTTTAGAAGCCCCTCCTTGGGAGGGGTTGGGGAGGTTTAATATGGCTAGATTTAGCAAAATAGAAGTCATCTCAGCGATGAAAGAGACAGGTATGGTGCCTGTGTTCTACCACAAAGATATTGAAGTAGCAAAAAATGTAGTGAAAGCATGCTACGAAGGCGGCGTTCGAGTGTTTGAATTTACCAATCGTGGGGACTTTGCACACGAAATATTCGCAGAATTGAGTAAATTTGCTGCCAAAGAGTGCCCCGAAATGATTATGGGTATCGGCTCTATCGTCGATGCACCTACCGCTTCGTTGTACATTCAGTTGGGAGCCAACTTTATCGTAGGTCCGCTTTTCAACCCCGATGTGGCCAAAGTGAGCAACCGTCGTTTGGTGCCTTATTCACCCGGCTGTGGTTCGGTGTCAGAAGTCGGATTGGCACAAGAGATGGGCTGCGACGTGTGTAAAGTATTCCCAGGCGATGTGTTGGGTGCAGGTTTCGTAAAAGGACTGAAAGCACCAATGCCGTGGTCGAACCTGATGGTGACTGGCGGTGTCAAACCCGAAGAGGCTAACCTCAAAGTGTGGTTCGAAGCAGGCGTTACATGCGTGGGTATGGGATCTAATCTTTTCCCAGCTGCAGACATCCAAGCTAAAAACTGGAAAGCCATCACCG